>NZ_VTLB01000005.1 GCF_020514235.1 Synechococcus sp. MU1617 | reverse complement strand
GGGATCGCTCCCTCTTGGTCTTGTAAGTCGCCGCAGACACATCAAGACTTTCGCCTCAAGCGCTTCGGCTTGCGCAACAGCCTCTCGGCTCCCGCGCAAGACAAAACCATAACACCACAACCTTCACCCGCGCAATAGGCACGACCCCTGGAGATCTGAAGGGTTGCTTCCACTGGCGAAATCCATTGCCAGAACTACGTTTCAGTTGGAGGTCACCGCGATGTCAAGGCGTTTCACCGAACAAAGCCAGCGTTTCCGCCCCAACTCAAATGAAGAGCAGGTGCTGCAAAAAGCACGGGAACACTTCGAAGCCACGCTGATTGGCGTGCAGGGGGAACTCGCCGGCAGCGTTGCCGCGATGGAACATCGCCGCTCTGACGACGCCCTCAACTACGGCGAGATCTTTCTGCGGGACAACGTTCCCGTGATGATCTACCTGATGCTGCAAGGACGCTTCGCCATCGTGAAGCAGTTTTTGAGCGTCAGCCTTCAGCTCCAAAGCACCAACGTTCAAACCCGCGGTGTCTTCCCCACCAGTTTTGTGGAGGAAGAAGGAGAGCTGGTTGCGGACTACGGCCAACGCTCGATTGGTCGCATCACCTCAGTGGATGCAAGCCTCTGGTGGCCGATTCTCTGCTGGATCTACGTCAAACGCAGTGGAGACACCGACTTCGGTCGCAGTCCTGAAGTACAACGCGGTTTACAACTGCTGCTCGATCTGGTTCTTCACCCCAGCTTCGAAGGCACACCGGTGCTGTTCGTTCCCGACTGCGCCTTCATGATTGACCGTCCCATGGACGTATGGGGTGCGCCATTGGAGGTGGAAGTGCTGCTCTTCGCAGCGCTTCGCAGTTGCGTTGGGCTGATGGAACTCTGCCAACGCCACGAGAACAGCGTTCTTCTGGGAGAACGCCTGCGCCTGAGCCGGCAGTGGACCCATGACTTGCGGCAGTTTTTGCTGAAGCACTACTGGGTGACCAGCAAAACGATGCAAGTGCTTCGGCGACGACCAACGGAGCAATACGGCGAAAACCAGCACCACAACGAATTCAACGTTCAGCCACAGGTCATCCCCGACTGGTTGCAGGACTGGCTGGAGAACCGTGGCGGTTACATGATCGGGAACATGCGCACCGGACGACCGGATTTTCGCTTCTACTCCTTAGGAAATTCCCTGGCATCCCTGTTCGGGTTGCTGACCGCGCCACAGCAACGGGCCCTGTTCCGACTGGTGCTGCACAACCGTGATCACCTCATGGCCCAGATGCCGATGCGGATCTGTCATCCCCCCATGGAGGGCGTGGAGTGGGAGAACAAAACGGGCTCCGATCCCAAAAACTGGCCCTGGAGTTATCACAACGGAGGCCACTGGCCGAGCCTGCTCTGGTTTTTTGGAGCATCCATCCTTCTGCACGAACGGCTAAATCCCCAAGCCGACGTGTTGCTGATGGGAGAGATGAAAACGCTGTTGGACGAGTGCTATTGGAGCCATCTCAACCAGCTACCACGTCAGCAATGGGCTGAATATTTCGACGGCCCCACGGGTACCTGGGTTGGACAGCAGTCACGCACGTATCAAACCTGGACCATCGTTGGTTTTCTGCTGATGCACCACTTTCTCCACGTCAACCCAGACGATGTGCTGATGCTCAACCTCGACGAATCGATGGGTCACTGACCAACCAAAGGAGCAGCCATCGCATAAAAAACCCCGGCTCAACGAGCCGGGGTACGTGAACTGAACTCAAGCGAGTGATCAGAACAGACCAAGGGTGAGGGACTTGTCGATCGGAAGTGCAGCACCGATACCGAGATAGATGGTGACCAGTGTTCCTGTCAGGAACACGGTCATCGCAACGGGACGTCGGAAAGGGTTCTGGAACTTGTTGAAGCTCTCGATGAAAGGAACGAGCATCAGACCCAAGGGGACCAGGGTTTGCAAAGCAATGCCCAGAAGCTTGTTGGGAACAACCCGCAGGATCTGGAAGACGGGATAGAGGTACCACTCAGGAAGGATTTCCAGAGGAGTTGCGAAGGGATCAGCTTTGTCGGCGAGCATCGCTGGATCCAGTACGGCCAGACCAACCACACAGGCGATGGTGCCGAGGATCACCACCGGGAAGATATAGAGGAGGTCGTTCGGCCAGGCAGGCTCTCCGTAGTAGTTGTGACCCATGCCCTTGGCGAGCTTGGCCCGCATCTTGGGATCTGAGAGGTCAGGCTTCTTGAGAATGTGCATCAGTTAGTCCAGGTGTTGAGGAAACAGTAGGAACGCAGATCACAAGGGACCAGAAATGCCCTGCTTCCGGATCATCAGGAAGTGCATGAGCATGAACACCGCCAAAAGCCAAGGCATCACGAAGGTGTGCAGGCTATAGAAGCGCGTGAGGGTGGCCTGGCCAACGCTTTCGCCACCGCGAAGCAGTTCGACCATGAAATCGCCAACTACAGGGATTGCCGCAGGCACGCCGGAAACGATTTTCACGGCCCAGTAGCCAACCTGATCCCAAGGCAGGGAGTAACCGGTCACACCGAAGGACACCGTGATTACAGCCATGGTCACGCCAGTGACCCAGGTGAGCTCACGGGGACGCTTAAAGCCACCGGTGAGGTACACGCGGAACACGTGGAGGATGAGCATCAGCACCATCATTGATGCGCTCCAGCGATGCACGGAACGAATCAACCAGCCAAAGCTGACGTCGGTCATCAGGTACTCGACCGACTTGTAAGCCTCAGCAACGGTGGGCTTGTAATAGAAGGTCATCGCGAACCCAGTTGCGAACTGGATCAGGAAGCACACCAACGTGATGCCCCCCAGGCAATAGAAAATGTTGACGTGGGGGGGCACGTACTTGGAACCAATGTCGTCAGCAATGTCCTGGATTTCCAGACGTTCCTGGAACCAGTCGTAAACCGGTGATGAGTTCGCCATGCACAAGCGGGCTCGAGTTGCGAAAGTCTACTGAGCACGCTTCTGCCACTGAGGCGAACCCACCGCGATGTATCCAACTGTTAACGATCTTTCAGACTGGCTGCGGCGCAAGGGGTATCGAATGCTCCGCCAACTGATCGCAGCTGCTCTTTGCTGCTTTTTGGTGCTGGGCAGCGCCTGCACAGCCGTTGCACTTAGCGACACACAACAGCTCGTGGTGGACAGCTGGCGGCTTGTGAACCAGGGTTTTTGGAACCCAGAGCAACTCGATGCGGTGCGTTGGAGGCGTCAACGGCAGAAGGCCATGGAACGCAGCATCGAGAGCAGTGACGATGCCTATTCAGCCATCGAATCGATGCTGGCTCAGTTGGGCGACCCCTACACCCGGCTGCTTCGTCCAGAGGACTACACGGCGCTGAAGGACAGCACCAACGGAAGCCTCAGCGGTGTGGGCTTGCAACTGGGGCCGGATGAAAGCAGCAATGGAGTTGTAGTGATTTCGGCCCTCGAGGGCTCACCCGCCGGCGAGGCGGAGATCACCAGTGGGACTCAACTGCTGTCTGTTGATGGCCGGGCCGTTGTGGATCTTGGACTTGAGGGAACCGTGGCAGCGCTGCGGGGAGACGTGGGATCGCAGGTGGTGCTGACGCTGGACAACGGCAGCGGAGAAACAAACGAGCTGACCCTGGAACGCCGCAGCGTGGATCTGAGACCGGTGCGCACACGGCGCTTACGCAGCGGCAGTCACACCCTTGGCTATCTGCGGATCACCCAGTTCAGCGAAGGAGTCCCCGAACAGGTGAAAGAGGCACTCACAGAACTCCAGAACAAGGACATCGAAGGATTGGTGCTCGACCTTCGCAATAACTCAGGCGGTTTGGTGAGCGCTGGATTGGCGGTCGCCGACAACTTCCTTTCCGGTGGCCCCATCGTTGAAACCCGCAACCGCGAGGGGATCAATGACACCATCCAGGCCAGTCTCCAGACGGTCTACGACGGACCGATGGTCACCCTCGTGAATGGAGGAACGGCCAGTGCGAGTGAAATCCTTGCTGGAGCTCTTCAGGACAACGAACGCGCCACCCTGCTCGGAGGCCAAACGTTTGGGAAAGGGCTGATTCAAACGCTGACCAACCTCAGTGACGGCAGCGGCCTCGCCGTGACCGTTGCCGGGTATGTGACACCGAGTGGACGGGACATCCAAGGGGAAGGCATCGCACCCGATCGTGGCTTGTCAGATCCGGAACCCCTGAATCCCGGCGGTGATGGTGATCGCTGGCTCTCGGAAGCCGAACAATGGATGGAGGCCCTGCTGGAACAACCCGCTGACGACACCGAGGCATGAGCCAGCGGACTTATCACGACCCTCTGCACCGAGGCATTGGTCTTGACCGCCAAGCCCCAGCCGAGGGGATGGTGATGGACTTGGTGGACACGGCGCCGTTCCAACGCCTGCGTCGCATCCGCCAGCTGGGCCCGGCCTACCTCACCTTTCACAGCGCTGAATCCAGTCGATTCACCCACTCACTTGGTGTCTTTCATCTGGCGCGTCGTGCATTTGAGCGGATGCTGCCTTTGGCACCAGAGCTGGAGACGTACCGGGGGCTGCTCTACGGGGCCGCTTTGCTCCATGACATCGGCCATGGCCCCCTCAGTCACACCGGCGAAGAGATGTTTGGCCTGCGCCATGAAGCGTGGTCAGCACGGGTGATTCGGCATCACCCACAGATCCGTGACTGTCTGGAGAGCCATGGATCCGGCACGGCTGAGGCGGTGGCGGACCTGCTGGAGCATGGACGCAGCCCTCACCCGCTGATCAAACACCTGGTCAGCAGTCAGCTGGATTGCGACCGACTGGATTACCTCCTCCGCGACAGCTACAGCACCGGAACGCGCTACGGGCAGCTGGATCTCGACCGCATCCTGGGAGCACTGACCCTGGCCCCTGACGGGGACATGGCCATTCATCCCAAGGGTCTGATGGCTGTGGAGCACTACCTGGTGGTGAGGAACCTCATGTACAGGAGCGTCTACAACCACCGGCTGAATGTGGTGTGCAACTGGCTGCTGGAAAAACTGATCTTGACGGCACGACAACTGGGCCCTGAGCAGGTGTGGGCTGATGAGGTGATGGCCAACTGGCTCTGGCAACCGGACCAGATCCGATTGGAGGACTTCCTCGCCAACGACGACCAACGCACCGGCTACCACCTCCAGCGCTGGCAAGCCGAAGCGCCAGCGGCCCTGGCTGAACTGAGTGAGCGTTTTCTGGATCGACGCCTGCTTAAAGCAACGGCCGTCGAGCATCTTTCTCCGGCTGATCAACTTCAATTGCTCGCGACAGCCAGGCGGTTGGCCGATCGTCATGGCCACGACCCTGAACTCTGCTGCGGATTGCGTCATCAACAGCTGCGCGGATACCACCCCTATCGAGGCGGCTTACGCCTCTGGGACGGGCAGCAGCTCCAAGCCCTGGAGAAAGCCTCTCCTTTGGTCGCCAGTCTCGCGACCCCAGCGGCAACCTCCTGGTTGATTCACCCCCGTGACATCAGTATCGAGCTCAGGCAGGAGATGGACGTTGAATGGCCCCGAGCAGCAGCAGCGTGAAGCAGCCATGACATTGAGGCTTCCCGACCAGCGCCTTGATCACTGGAGGGATCGTTTGCCTGATCTGCTGAGCAGGTGGTCCCAACCGATCGTTGATCTCGATTGCGGGGACTGGAACCTGAATTGCAACGACCTCGCGGATTTGTGCTCCGCCGTCACCGAGGCAGGCCATCAACTCGGACGAATCACCGGCCGGATTCCCGAGACCGTTGTAAGTGCTTCAGCCTTGGGACTGGATGCGAGCCGTTCCAACACGCCTTCCAACCGTGAACTCCAGCCCAATCCTGTGAGGACGGCCCCTTCCGACCTGTTGTTTCACCACGGCACCCTGCGCTCCGGCGACCATCTCCAAAGCGAGCGCACCATCCTTCTCTACGGCGATGTGAATCCCGGAGCACGGATCAGTTCAACTGCTGATGTCTTGGTGTGGGGTCGCCTGCGGGGCGTTGCCCACGCCGGATGCGAGGGGTCAACGACCGCGAAAATCGTTGCTCTGCAGCTGCGGCCACTGCAACTGAGGATTGCTGACGCTGTAGCCCGAGGCCCAGAGGATCTGCCCCAGGCAGGTTTGGCCGAACAAGCCGAACTCAAAGATGGCGTGATCGCCATTGAACCCGCCGTCATCCAGAGCTTTCAAAAACGCTGAACTCGTTGTCAGAGCTAAAAGCCAGATTATTCTGGCCGCACCAAAGCAGAACCCTGGTGTCGACGACCCGAACCATTCTCATCTGTTCTGGCAAGGGCGGTGTCGGAAAAACAACGACCACGGCAAACCTTGGTATCGCCCTTGCCCGCCAGGGCGCCAAGACTGTGGTTCTTGACGCGGACTTCGGTCTTAGGAACCTCGATCTGCTGCTGGGCCTGGAGAACCGCATCGTCTACACCGCCCAGGAGGTGCTTGCGGAGACCTGCCGGCTTGAGCAAGCCCTGGTGAAACACAAGCAAGAGCCCAATCTGGCCCTGCTCCCTGCAGGCAACCCTCGGATGCTCGAGTGGCTCAAGCCCAAGGACATGCAGGCCATCGTTGCTCTGCTGGAACGCCAGTTCGATTACGTGTTGATCGACTGCCCTGCAGGCATCGAAGACGGATTCAAAAATGCCGCGGCCGCAGCCCGAGAAGCTGTGGTGATCACCACCCCGGAAGTGGCCGCCGTGCGGGACGCTGATCGGGTGATCGGGCTTCTGAACACCCAGGGCGTGCAGCCGGTGCAGCTTGTGCTCAACAGGGTGCGCCCAAAGATGATGTCGAACCAGGAAATGCTTTCGGTGGACGATGTCACCGACATTCTGGCGTTACCTCTTCTGGGGCTTGTTTTTGAAGACGAACAGGTAATCGTGAGCACCAACCGCGGTGAACCCTTGACCCTGAGTGATTCGTCTTCCCCAGCGGCCCAGGCCTACGGCAACATCGCTCAACGGCTTCAGGGCGAAGACATTCCTCTGATGGACCCCTCCCAGGCCCGCCGCGGCCTCCGCGCCAGGATGCGCAAGCTGATGCAAACCCGGATTTTCTGAGGCGATGACAGTCAAGGAATTCATCGACAAACTCCTGCGCCGTCAGCCCGCCAGTGCAGAAACAGCCAAAGAGCGGCTCCAGTTGGTGCTGGCCCACGACCGCAGCGACCTCAATCCGGAGCTGCTCGAACAAATGCGCCGCGAGATCCTCGAAGTGGTGGCCCGCTACGTGGAAATCGACCTCGCGGAAGGTGATGTGAGCCTCGAGACGGAAGACCGCGTCACCGCCCTGGTGGCCAACCTGCCGATCCGTCGCCCGATCGCCCAACCAGCGAAGGTGGAACCCTCTGAGCAGCAACCTGCTCAAGCTTGAAACCTCGGATCCTGAATCTCTTCACCCCCGCTGAACAGCGGGTGGTGCTGTTGTTGCTCGAAGGCCTCAACAACCGAGCCATTGCCAAGCGATTGGTGATCAGTCATCGCACCGTTGAGTGTCATATCAGCAGGGCACTCCGGAAGAGCGGTTGTCGCAATCGACTCGAGCTGGTGCTTGGGCTGATCAGGGATGGAGACCCTGCATTGAATCGCCAGGCAGCCGGTACGATGCAGCCCATGCCGGCTTAGCTCAGCGGTAGAGCAGCGCTTTTGTAAAGCGAAGGTCATCGGTTCAAATCCGTTAGCCGGCTTGATCTGGATCAGGGCGACGGGCTGCGGTCCGATTCACCCGCCAGCAGCCAGATGAAGAACAACCCCAACAGCCAGGGGAGAAGATTCAGTTGAAGGGTCCAGGTGAAGACAGCTTCCAGGGGCTCCAGCACCCAATGAAGCAAGGCCATCACCAGCAGGCAAAGCCCAACAAGCGAGATCACTCGAGCACCTCAACCCCTGCCGGAATCACAGCACCACGTCGCACCATGCGCCAGCGTCCGTCCTCGACCCAGACCAACACCGTGCTGGCCTGGCCCGAGGGTTGAGGCCAGGGCTGCGGACCCAGCTGAGCGACATCAGGGAAAACCAACGACGCCTCTGCTGCGGTCATGCTCGCAGGTTCTCCGGAACGATTGGCACTGGTCGTGGCCAATGGCCCGCTGATCTGAAGCAGAGCACGGGTCTGCTCACAGGCCGGAATGCGGCAGCCCAACGTTGTGCCACCTGGATTGAGATACCGGCCAGCTCCGCCATCACGGGCAGGCACCACCAGGGTGAGCGCTCCAGGCCAATTGCGATCAGCCAAGGCTTCAACCTCCCGATGGCACGGAACCGCAACCTCGTGGAGCAAGTCGTTCACTGATGCCCCCATCAAGATGAGGGGCTTGTCCGCCGGTCGGCGTTTCAGGCGCCAGAGAGTCTGGGCGTGATCGGGAAGCACCGCCAGTCCCGGCAGGGTGTCGGTGGGAATGACTGCCGCTTCGCCGGCACGAAGCCGCATGGCCAGATCAGTGGCGGCCAGAACCGGAACGGGCATGAATCCTTCCTTCATCGCAAGGGTTGCATCAGCTTGATGCGGCAGGTTTGCGAGCAAGCGCAAAGCGAAGGGTCCCCTCAAGATCAGCGGCCGCGCTGACCTCCACCAAGCCGGCATCCCGCAGCAGCTGGGTCACCTGAGCGCTCTGGTCGTGATGGTGTTCGAGCAGAAGCCAGCCACCAGGCGACAGCCCTGTTGGTGCTCCATTCACCACGGCCCGGATGGCATCCAAGCCATCCGGGCCACCACGCAACGCCATATGCGGTTCATGGTCACGAACCACAGACTCAAGACCGTCAACCACAGCACTGGGGATGTACGGAGGATTGCTGACCACAAGATCCAGGCTCCCCCACCAAACCTTTAGAGGAGTCCACCACGAACCGAGGTGCAACGAACAGTTGTGATGCGGGGCGCAACGTTCAAGGTTGCGTTCTGCCAGACGCAAGGCATCTGGACTGAGGTCGACGCCATGCCCCGGTGACGTCGGCCAGGCGCGGGCTAAACCCACAGCGATGGCCCCTGAGCCGGTGCCGAGGTCAGCCCAACAGGCAGGGGGAGTGGCGTTGAACTGGCCCAGGGCCAGATCCACCAGCAGTTCCGTTTCCTGCCGGGGAATCAATGCGGCAGGCGACGACTCAAGCAGCAAATCCCGCCAGGGACAGAGCCCCACCAAGTGCTGCAGGGGAACATCCCTGTGAAGGTGGCACTCCCACAGATCAGAAAGCGCCTCAAGGGACTGCTCCAGGGCGACGGTGCGCGTGGGATCCAACAACAGTCTTTGCAGGCTGGCCCAACGAACGCCACCGGCCAGATCAAGCAACCAATCGAGATCAGCCGCGGTGCCACCCCGGGCGAGTTGTTGACGCCGCCACTGCAACACATCAGTGCCGGCCACGGTTTTGCAGTCTGTCAAGGCCGAGGCTTGCGCCAATGCAATCCAGACTCACACAGCAGTTCGCCCTGACACTCAAGGGCCAAAAGCTGCGGGGCCAGCTCAGCAGGGGAGCACTGCAAACGCAGCAACAGCTGATCAAAGGTCGCCCCCGAGCCGATGGCCTCCATCACGCGTTGATGCTTACCGCGTGAATCCTCTGGCTTCAACGGGCCATCACCAAGAGAGGCAAACAACTCCTCGGGGTGGATCAAGGCAGTCGCACCATCCCGAAGCAGGGCATTGCTGCCCCGACAAGACCAACGGCGGGCATCACCAGGAACCACCCACACCGGGCACTGCATCCGGCTCGCCCAGCGGGCCGAAATCAGTGCTCCGCTGCGTTGCGGACACTCCACCACTACAAGCGCTTGGGCAAAGGCCACCAACCAACGATTCCGCGCCGCGAAGTGCCCTGGATGCACGCGACAGCCGGACCGGTTTGGGCTCACCAACAGTCCTTGCCTGCCGACCTGCTGTTGCAACGATCGGTGGTGGGCTGGATAGACACGATCCAAGGGTGTCCCCAACACCGCGATGGGTGCACCGTTTCTGGCCAAACAGCCGCGATGGGCTGCAGCATCAATCCCTTCCGCAAGACCACTAAGAACGGGCCAACCCGCCTCGGCCAAAGCGCGGCCCAGTTCTTCAGCCATCGCAAGGCCATGGTCCGAGGCGGAGCGGGTGCCCACCACCGCGATGGCGGTTCGGGCATTCAAATAACGAAGCAGCGATCGATCCCCTTCGACGTACAACCCGGAAGGGGGTGAGTTCACACCGTCCAAGCTGCATGGCCAGGCAGAGTCACCCGGCAGAAGAGCACAGGCAGGAACATCAAAGACGGGCTCAGTTCCCCGCTCCCGCCGGTAACGATCCACGGCGTCCAGACAGTGCGCCGGCCAAGCCAGCGCCTGGCCAAGGCGTTCGATCGGCCAACCCCAAAGCTGATCAGGGCCGATGGCTTGATCGCGGCAAAGCCCGCGCAGATCGGCCATGCGTGCGTTGCCCAAGCCAGGGCAACAGGTCCAGAGCCACCACCATCCGCGCACCAGCACCAAGTAAGTACGCTTGTACTAACACAGCGTCGACGCCTCGGAGGTTGATTCAAAGCGCTTGGCGCACCAGCTGATCCATCACCTCCTTCAGCTGCGCCGGCACGCGCCTGAGCACACGCCCCCCACGCACCATCACCAGATTCACCGACGCCTCCGCAACCACCGCGTCTCCGCAGACAAAGCGAGAGATCCATGGCCAGCGCACCCCCTGCTGACCAGGGCATCGGCTTTCAACACACACCTGGTCGCCGTGCCGAAGCGGCTGGCGGTAATCCAAGTGAAGGGACACCACTGGCATATCGACACCCATCGCAGTCATGGCGGCATAGCCCAGGCCAGCAGCCTGGAGGGCCTCCACCCTGGCTTCCTCCAGCCACTGCACATAGGCCCCATGCCACATCACACCGGCGTAATCGGTGTGCTGCGGGAGCACACGCTTGGTCAGGGTGTACATGATCCGCGTAACGCTGTGACATCAGCTTGTCTCCACGGAGGAAACCACCCATAGGCTTTCGCAAAGGCTGCTTCATCTCCCTGTGTTCAGGAACCTTCTGATTGCCGACTCGGGCAAGGGTCACGTCGAAGAAATGATCCGGATGCTCCAGGACATTCCCAGCCTGAAAGCAGCAAAGATCAATTTGCTGCACGTGGTCTCGGAACAGAGCAAGTCGCAATCCGACGGCCATCGCGACGAAGCAGAGAACCTCTTGAACAGTGCGATCACCCGCATGGGGATCAGCCCCTCAAGCGTGAGCACCTTGATTCGCGAGGGCGACACCAAGCAGACCGTTCTCAAGGTTGCCGATGAGGTTCAGGCTGACCTGATTGTGATGGGATCCCGCGGACTGGGACGCCTTCAGTCGATTCTTGCCAACAGCACCAGCCAGTACGTTTTTCAACTGTCCACGCGGCCGATGCTGCTGGTGCGGGACGACCTCTACGTCAAACACGTCAACCGCGTGATGGTGACGATCGACGGAACAGGCGTGGGGGACGACGCCTTGCGCACGGCTTGCGAACTGGTGCGTGAAATCCCCGGCGGAACCCTCACCGGCGTTCATGTCGTTCGCCAGGAATCAGCACCCTCTCGGGGAGGCCGGACAAAAGCGGACGAGGTTCTCGACGCCGCTGTTCAGCGAGCCAGGAGCTTCGGCGTTGAGATGAAAGCCATTCACACCGAAGGTAAAGACATCGGTCGCAGCGTTTGCCTGGCTGCATCTGAGTGCAACGCCGACCTTGTGGTCATCGCCTCCCAAGACCGACGGCCTCTTGTCGCCAGAGGGCTGGTGGATTTGGACAAGCTGCTTGGCGGATCAGTCAGCGACTACATCCGTGTACACGCACCAGCCCCTGTGCTGCTGGTGCGTGAGCCTGAACAAGGCTGAATCAAGCCTCGCTGTTCTGCGTGCCGATGTAGAGCACGATCAGGAAGATCGCCGGAACCAGAATGAACAGGAGACTGGCGACGAATCCGAGATCGTTGGTTTCCATGGCCGTTAGAGGGATCCAGGCGAAGGTATCACCGACAAGAGGTCTGAGGAGCGACTCCCCTAGGCCTCGTCACCGGCGGTAGCAGCCTTGGCACCCGGGGCATCCCCATCGGCCACATCCTGATCCTCCTCATCGAGCTCACTCACCGGGGGCGCTGGCCATGCCGTGGGCCCAGCCGGTAGCGGCGCCTGCCTGGCCGCAGCCAATCTCGAATCAGAATTAGCGAGCCTCACCTGAGGCCGGGTCAGCACCATGACGGACTTCTCCACAAGGGCCTGGCATGCCAAACGCCACTCCTGGGGTCGGCGGCGCAGCTTGTTGTCTTCGACAGCGGTACGTGCCGTCAGCGCATCCGTGTTGTCTTCATCGACCACGGAGACAAAACACGTGATGCATTGGCCACAGCCACCGCAGTTGCCCAACTGCCCCTTCAAGCCGTAGAGCTCGATGCCCTCGCGCCGGGCCACCTCACGCAAATTTTCGCCGGGATAACACTCCACATCACGCCCTTCGCGAACAAACCGGATAACGGGCATGAGCTCACAAGCAACCAATCCCCATCATGGGCCGAAGCGTTGCGTTTTGTGAACAGCACAGCCCTGACTTTCCTGTCACTGACCGTTGCGGGCAGGTCACTTTTTTCCCGCCGCATGGTCTGAAGCCCTTACGATCGCCCATGTCTGACTGCATATGCAGTCTTGTCCCCCGAACCTGACCCATGGGATTGCCCTGGTATCGGGTGCACACCGTCGTCATTAATGACCCGGGCCGCCTTTTGGCTGTGCACCTCATGCATACAGCCCTCGTAGCCGGCTGGGCCGGCTCCATGGCTCTCTACGAGCTGGCCATTTTCGATCCGTCCGACCCTGTCCTGAATCCCATGTGGCGTCAGGGCATGTTTGTGATGCCTTTCATGTCGCGCCTTGGCGTGACCGGCAGCTGGGGTGGATGGAGCATCACCGGCGAAACGGGTGTTGATCCCGGTTTCTGGAGTTTCGAGGGCGTCGCTGCCGCTCACATTGTTTTCTCCGGCCTGATGATGCTGGCCGCCATCTGGCATTGGACTTATTGGGACCTTGAGATCTGGCAGGACCCCCGCACGGGCGAGCCCGCCCTCGACCTGCCGAAGATCTTCGGCATTCACCTGCTGCTTGCTGGCCTCGGCTGTTTCGGCTTCGGCGCTTTCCATCTGACTGGCGTCTTCGGGCCTGGCATGTGGATCTCTGACCCCTATGCGCTGACTGGTCACCTAGAGGCCGTTCAACCGTCTTGGGGACCTGAAGGCTTCAACCCTTTCAACCCCGGTGGCATCGTTGCCCACCACATTGCTGCAGGCATCGTCGGCATCATTGCCGGCATTTTCCACATCACCACGCGTCCGCCCGAGCGTCTCTACAAAGCCCTTCGGATGGGCAACATCGAGACCGTTCTGGCAAGCGCAATCGCAGCCGTGTTCTTCGCCGCCTTCATCGTGGCCGGAACCATGTGGTATGGCTCTGCAGCAACCCCCGTGGAGCTGTTTGGCCCCACCCGTTATCAGTGGGATCAGAGCTACTTCAAAACTGAAATCAACCGTCGCGTGCAAACCGCGATGGACGATGGAGCAACCCAGGAAGAAGCCTTCGAGGCCATCCCTGAGAAGCTGGCCTTCTATGACTACGTCGGCAATAGCCCTGCCAAGGGCGGCCTGTTCCGCGTGGGTCCGATGGTGAATGGCGATGGTTTGGCAACCGCTTGGGTTGGCCACATCGCATTCAGCGATAAAGAAGGTCGCAATCTTGAAGTTCGTCGCCTGCCTAACTTCTTCGAGAACTTCCCCGTGGTTCTGCAAGATGAGCAGGGCATTGTTCGTGCCGACATTCCCTACCGTCGTGCGGAGGCCAAGTTCTCCTTCGAACAACAGGGCGTGACCGCCAAGGTGTTCGGTGGTGCACTCGATGGCCAGACCTTCACCGACCCTGCCGACGTGAAGCGTCTTGCACGCAAAGCTCAGCTTGGTGAAGCCTTCGACTTCGACCGTGAGACCTACAACTCTGACGGTACGTTCCGCAGCTCGCCGCGCGGCTGGTTCACCTTCGGCCATGCCACCTTCGCGCTGCTGTTCTTCTTCGGCCACATCTGGCACGGTGCCCGCACCCTGTATCGCGATGTGTTCGCTGGTATTGATCCCGACCTCGGAGATCAGGTGGAGTTTGGCCTCTTCGCCAAGCTCGGTGACAAATCCACCCGTCGCCTGCCCGAGGGCTACGTTCCCCCCGCTGGAACCCCCCTCAACTGATCGCCCTACAGGAACAACACGATGGAAAGCTTCGCTTACGTCCTCATCCTTACCCTCGCGATTGCCACTCTCTTCTTCGCAATCGCCTTCCGCGATCCGCCGAAAATCGGTAAGTGATTTGATCCCCCAAAACCCCGCCGAGGCGGGGTTTTTTCATGCTTTCCATCACCCACCGTCGCAAGCCGGTCTCGCCCGCACGAGCAGATCACAGCAGTCTCAAGTCAGCATCAGCCGTCGGCGGATTCCTCAAATGAGACTGATGTCCACGAGGCCCTTCTCAAGTCTCAAATCACTGTCTACAGTTGGTGCAACTTATTGATGCCCTCGGGGATGCAGTGCCCCTCCTGCCAAAACACAGATAGTCGCGTTCTCGAATCCAGGGCAGCGGACGGTGGACGCAGCGTGAGACGACGGCGTGAATGCCTCAACTGTGAATTCCGCTTCACCACCTACGAGCGGGTGGAAACCGTTCCGATCACGGTGATCAAACGCAACGGCAACCGAGAAATCTTCAGTCGCAGCAAGTTGCTGCATGGCTTGAATCGAGCTTGCGAAAAAACGGGATTGGACACCTCTCGGCTCGAATCCCTCGTGGAAGACCTCGAACTGCAACTCCAGCAACGCGCCGGCAAGGAAGTGAGCAGCACTGAGATCGGTGAATTCGTGCTGCGTGATCTCAAGCAGATCAGCGAAGTGGCCTACATCCGATTCGCATCCGTCTATCGACAGTTCCGTGGCATTGATGACTTCGTGTCGACCCTGGAAACACTGAACGCCGATCAGGAACAGAACCATTTGGCCACTGTGCGCTGAATCTGTGAGGTGAATCAGTGCTTTGAACCATTGCGCTGAATCGCTGCGCTGAAGCCGTCGGTCCGGTCTGTAAAGTCAGTAATTCTCCGTGAAACGTCGGCGGGCGTTCCATGCGATTTTCTCGAACTACCCACCTGAGGTAGACCGCCAGCCCCCCATGTCTGCGACTCCGACAGAAGAACAGATCCAGGATCAAGTTCAGGACGCGAACGCCACAGAAGCCTCTGTAGAAACCGCCGCCGCTGAACAGGCGTTTGAGGGTGAGGACCTGAGCATTCCTGAAGACGTCCCCACCGCGGATGATCCAAGCAGCCGCGCTGCCAGCCGCAACCTGGACGACGCCGGATTCACCCTGGATGAGTTCGCGGCTCTCCTCAGCAAGTACGACTACAACTTCAAGCCTGGCGACATCGTTAACGGCACGGTCTTCGCCCTGGAATCGAAGGGCGCCATGATCGACATCGGCGCCAAGACGGCTGCCTTCATGCCTCTGCAAGAGGTGTCGATCAACCGGGTCGAGGGTCTGAGCGACGTGCTTGCCCCCGGCGAGATCCGTGAGTTCTTCATCATGAGTGAGGAGAACGAGGATGGTCAGCTGGCGCTGTCGATCCGTCGGATCGAATACCAGCGGGCATGGGAGCGGGTCCGCCAGCTCCAGAAGGAAGACGCCACCATCTACTCCGAGGTGTTCGCCACCAACCGTGGTGGTGCCCTGGTGCGCGTGGAAGGTCTGCGGGGCTTCATCCCCGGATCCCACATCAGCACCCGCAAGCCGAAGGAAGAACTGGTTGCCGACTTCCTGCCTCTGAAATTCCTCGAGGTGGACGAAGAGCGCAACCGCCTGGTTCTCAGCCATCGCCGCGCCCTGGTGGAGCGGAAGATGAATCGCCTGGAAGTGGGCGAAGTTGTGGTGGGTACCGTCCGCGGCATCAAGCCCTACGGCGCCTTCATCGACATCGGTGGTGTCAGCGGTCTGCTGCACATTTCCGAGATCAGTCACGAGCACATCGAGACCCCCCACTCGGTGCTGAACGTGAATGATCAGATGAAAGTGATGATCATCGATCTAGATGCCGAGCGCGGCCGGATTTCCCTGTCCACGAAGGCTCTTGAGCCCGAACCCGGCGACATGCTCACCGACCCCCAGAAGGTGTTCGAGAAGGCCGAGGAAATGGCAGCTCGCTACAAGCAGATGCTGATGGAGCAGGCCGAAGAGGGCGAAGATCCGATCAACTCCATGATGATCTGAGCCTGATGGCCCAACTGCTGCTGAAGGGACATCCCATCGGCAATTTCCAAGGGGTGCTGTTCGATAAGGACGGCACCCTTTCCCATAGCGAGCCGCATCTGCTGGCCTTGGCAGACGCACGCATCAACAAAGCCATCGAGATTGCGCGGGAACAAGCCCCTGCGCTGCAGGCCTCTGAACTAAGAGAAACCCTGCGCAGAGCGACCGGTGTTGATAACGGCATGCTCGATCCGGGCGGAACCCTGGCGGTTGCCTCACGGCAAGACAACATCGCCTCGACCGCAACGGTGTTGTGTCTACTGGGCTGTTCATGGCCCCAGGCCCTGGCCCTGGCCCATGCCTGCTTCGACGCAGTTGATCAGGACGGCCTGATCGACACAACCCCAAGCCCGTTGATCAACGGTGCAGGACAGCTGCTGCGGGATCTGCACGAGCAGGGTGTGACCGCTGCTGTGATCAGCAACGACACCCGATCCGGCATTGAAGACTTCCTGACCCACCATCAGCTCAGCGCAGGCGTTGCCGGCATCTGGAGTGCTGACGACCATCCGCGCAAACCCGATCCACAAGCCGTCCTGGAGCTGTGCGACAGGCTTGGCCTGCCACCCCAACGATGTGCCTTGGTTGGTGATGCGGAGACCGACCTTCAGATGGCCCTGGAGGCCGGCATCGGCGGCGTGATCGGATTCACCGGTGGCTGGAGTCGTCCGCCGGAACTGCCATCAGCACAACATCTGCTCCACGGCTGGGACGACCTCGCCCTCAGGACAGCCACGTAAAGTCGCGCCATCTGGAGCGCCGAATGAGCCGTTACGTCTTTACGTCCGAGTCCGTCACTGAAGGGCATCCCGACAAGATCTGCGACCAGGTGAGCGACGCCGTTCTCGATGCTCTGCTTGCCCAGGATCCCGCCAGCCGCGTGGCCTGCGAGACCGTGGTGAACACAGGCCTCTGCATGATCACCGGTGAGGTGACCTCCAAAGCGCAGGTGGATTTCATCCACCTGGTGCGCAATGTGATCAAGGAGATCGGTTACAGCGGCGCCCGGGCCGGAGGCTTCGATGCCAACAGCTGTGCGGTGCTGGTGGCTCTCGACCAGCAGTCCCCCGACATCGCCCAGGGCGTTAACGAGGCCGACGACCACGCCGGTGATCCTTTGGATCTAGTGGGTGCCGGCGACCAAGGAATCATGTTCGGCTACGCCTGCAACGAGACGCCCGAGCTGATGCCGTTGCCGATCAGCCTGGCCCACCGGCTGTCGCGCCGACTGGCCGAAGTGCGCCACAACGGAACCCTGGGTTACCTGCTTCCCGATGGCAAAACCCAGGTGAGCGTCGTCTATGAAAACGACAAGCCCGTCTCGATCGACACGATCCTGATCTCAACCCAGCACACCGCGGAAGTGGATGGGATGAGTGATGAGCAGGGCATCCGCGAGCGCATCACCGAAGACCTCTGGACCCATGTGGTGGTGCCGGCGACTGCCGATCTGGCCCTCAAGCCCTCCCGCGAGGCCACCAAGTATCTGGTGAACCCAACCGGCAAGTTCGTGGTGGGCGGCCCCCAGGGCGATGCGGGCCTCACCGGCCGCAAGATCATCGTGGACACCTATGGCGGCTATGCCCGCCACGGCGGTGGTGCCTTCTCCGGCAAGGACCCCACCAAGGTGGACCGCTCGGCCGCCTATGCAGCGCGCTACGTGGCCAAGTGCCTCGTGGCCGCAGGGCTCGCCGAACGGGCTGAAGTGCAGCTGAGCTACGCCATCGGCGTGGCCAAGCCCGTGTCGATCCTGGTGGAATCCTTCGGCACCAGCGCACTGGCCAACGATGCCCTCACGGCCTTAGTGCAGGAGCACTTCGATCTGCGCCCCGGCGCCATCATCGAGACCTTCGGTTTGCGCAACCTGCCCCAGCAACGAGGTGGCCGTTTCTATCAGGACACTGCCGCTTACGGCCATTTCGGACGCAATGACCTCAACGCACCCTGGGAAGACGTGACAGAGAAAAGCCAGGAGCTGAAGCAGGTCGCCGCGGCCTGAAGCCATGACGGATTCGCCGCTGGTGCTCGGAATCGACCTGGGCACCAGCGGAATCCGCACAGCCGTTGTGGCCGGCAATGGCGTGCTGCTCGACAGCAGATCCCAGGCCTACGGCGGAGACTTCTCCAACTCCAACAGCTGGCGCGAAGGCTGTGGGGATCTGATCAAGGCAATCCCAGCCCAACTGCGATCCCAGCTGAGGGCGCTCGCCGTGGATGGCACCTCCGGCACGCTGCTGGCTTGTGATCGCGATGGTCGCCCACTGGGGGAGGCACTGCCCTATTCCCAGAGCTGCCCTGAGATGGAGTCAGCCCTGCAGCCTCTGGTGGATCCCAGGAGCCCGGCCGCCAGCTGCAGCGGCAGCCTGGCCAGGGCCTTGCAACTCCTCCAGCGCCATGGAGAGAAGGTCCTGCTGCGGCATCAGGCGGACTGGATAAGCGGATGGCTGCTGAACGATTGGCGCTGGGGGGAAGAAGGCAACAACCTGCGGCTGGGTTGGGAACTGATCACCAACAGCTGGCCAGCCCGCTTTGCCGAGCAGCCCTGGCGGCAGGCACTGCCCGAGATCTGTCCCAGCGGCAGCATTCTCGGGACGATCGCGCCGGAGAGGGCCGAGGCCTTGGGCCTGGCGGACGATCTGATCATCGTGGCCGGAACCACCGATTCCAATGCCGCCGTACTCGCCGCCGATCCCGGTCCAGGGGATGGGATCACCGTGCTGGGGACCACGCTTGTGATGAAGTGCTTCACCGAGACGCCCCTGCAAGCCCCTGGCGTCACCAGCCATCGCGTGGGTGGACGCTGGCTCTGTGGAGGCGCCTCCAATGCAGGGGCCGGGGTGCTGCGGCGTTTCTACAGCGACGACCAGCTCAGCGAACTGAGCCGCCAGATCAACCCGGATACCGACAGCGGACTCCGCCTGCGGCCGCTGCCCGCCCCGGGGGAACGTTTCCCTGTGGATGATCCAGAGCTGCTGCCGGTGCTGGAGCCACGCCCGGTGAGTGATGCCCTCTACCTGCATGGATTGCTCGAAGGCCTCGCCGAGATCGAAGCGCAGGGTTGGCAACGCCTGAACGAGCTGGGGGCTTCCAGTCCCCGGCGAATCATCAGCATCGGCGGTGGAGCGCGCAATCCCCAATGGAGACGGCTGCGAGAACGGCGTCTTGGCTGCCCTGTAACGAGTTGCCAATCACCCCCCGCTGCAGGGGTGGCGCGACTGGCCCAACAGGCCCTGGTCGGGTGAGAATTCCGGCATCACGCCCAACCCCCATGCCCACCAATCTCCGCGATGTTCTGGCCATTGGCCTTTTCGTCGTGCTGGCCGGGTATGTGGGCTTCAGTGGTATCCGCCTGGGTCTTTTGTTGATCGAACGATTCGCTTGAGCCGATCACTGCAAAGATTGCATTCACCCGTTTAATCCCGATGCCTGCAGACCCCCTCACTGATGCCGTCAGCACACGGATCTGCAAACACATGAACGACGACCATGCCGAGGCGGTGCTCGCCTACGCCAAGCACTATGGCGGCGTCAGCAATCCCGCTACAGCACGCATGGTGTCTGTGAAAGCGGAAACAATGGAACTGGAGGTGGATGGCGCGAGCGTCAGCATCGCCTTCGATCACACCCTCACCGACAGCGAAGACGCCCACCGCACCTTGGTGGCCATGCTCCGGGCGATGCCCAAAGAAGGAGCCTGATCTCGGACCGATTCGGCCCAGCAGTGGAACCCTCGTCGCAACGATCGACCTGCTGTGCATAGCGCGCTCCTGGCCTTTGCCCAAACACTGCTGATCGAGCCCCGCTGCCCGATCTGTGATGGACCCTGGGACAGCCCACTGCCGCCGACGGCTCCCTGCAGCACGTGCCTCGACAGACTGGCTCTCCAGGGGCTCAAGGGCTTGCTGCCATTGCCTTGGAGCGCCCTCGGGCCTTACGCAGGCCCGCTGCGCAAGCTGCTGCTCCAGGTGCGTCAGCCGCGCCAAGGCAAAGCGCTTGCGGCCTTGGTTCAGCTGCTATCGGAGCGTTTACCCCTGCCTGCAACAGCAGTGCTGGTGCCGATTCCAAGCTGGAAGCGGCAACGATCCAACCCCCTGCCGCAGCAGATCGCCCTGGGATTGGGCCGACCGACGGCAGCCCTGCTGCACCGCACTCGTGCAGGGCTAAGCCAACACCATCTCAACAAAACCCAACGCCAGACCAACCTGATTGGTGCGTTCCAAGCCAGCCCCCTCAACAAACAAAGAGCCCTCAGCTCGGTCTGGCTCGTGGACGACATCCTCACAACCGGGTCCACCGCATTGGCTGCCCGTCAGGCCCTTGAAGAGGCTGGTCATCGCGTGGCTGGATTGATCTGCCTGGGACGAACACCCGCCAGAGAGCGCAGGCGGTGATTTAAGATTCCAGAGTCGCTTCTGCGGCGCGCCGGGATAGCTCAGTTGGTAGAGCAGGCGACTGAAAATCGCCGTGTCCCCAGTTCAAATCTGGGTCCTGGCATCACATCGATGCCAAAACTGCCGTGTCATTCATCTCTCCAGATGCAGGCACAGATCGCCTTTTCGATAACGCAGACAGCTTCGCCATGGTGTTTGACCGCACCTGGAAGCAACTGCGAGGCATCAGCAAGCCTGAGCTCAGCCAGGAGGAGCATCTCGAAGCCGTGCTCGAGGCGATGGCCGATCACCCCTTTCTGATCAGTTCCCCCGACATGGCACGCCAGGTGGCCGCTTTCCGGATTCGGCTGCTGGAGCTGGCCTGATCAGGCGGAGAGCAGATCGATCTGGGGATCATCCACATATTCCGTGTCATCGCTGAGAGCCTCGTCACTGAAGGTCTCGTCCTCGACGCGGTCGTCGTCCATCTCCATCTCAGGGGCTGCTGAGATCTCTTGATCATCCGCTGCTGAAGCATCCTCAGCATGGGAATCAGCATGGAGCGCCACGACCTCGCCTGGGGTCAGACGGTCCCGAAGCATCCGCACCTTCTCTTCGCTGGCCAGGAGCAGTTCACCGGCGTCATCACTGACCGCCGCGATTTCTGCATCCACCAGCTGCTGGCCCTCAATGTCGGCCAACCGCATTTCCAGTTCCATCAAACGATCCGCCAGCGTTTCCACCACTTCGCTGAGGCTGAGCAGATGGGTGCACAGCTGTTGCTCGAACGCGGTGCGCGGGGAGGTGGTAGTCACCGGGCTGGCCTCGTGTTGAGAAATTTCGCTGATGGTATCGATGCTGTGCTTCTTGTCCACGGCCCTGGGAAAAACCACGACTGGCCTACATTCCCGAGGGCTTTCGAGCGATTGAAGAGATGTCCAGGCTGAAGACAGGGCTGAAGGTCAGCGCCTGGGTCGCCATCTTCATTGTTGCCGTCGTTTATTTGCAGCGATACGGCATTGCACCGCTGCAGAGTGCCGTGAATGACATGGGCATCTGGGCCCCACTCGGCCTGTTCCTGCTGCGGGGAGTGAGCATCATCCTGCCGGCGTTGCCGAGTTCGGTGTATTCCCTGCTGGCCGGCTCGCTGCTGGGCTTCAAAGCGGGATATCTCACGATCATCCTGTCGGACCTGGTGTTCTGCAGTGCGGCCTTCTTCATCGCGCGCCGCTGGGGACGCGAACCGGTGAGCCGTCTGGTGGGGGCCAGCGCAATGAAACGCATCGATGGCTTCAGCAAGAACCAGCTGGAAGGCAACTTCTTTTTGATGACTGGCCTGCTGATGACCGGGCTGTTTGATTTCCTCAGCTATGCCATCGGGATCAGCCGCACCCACTGGCGTCTCTTTGCTCCAGCCCTACTGATCAGCGTGCTGATCAGCGATTCGATCCTCGTGGCTGTCGGCGCAGGTGCCGCTCAAGGCGCCAGCCTCACCCTGGGAGTGGCACTGCTCGCCATGTTTGCTCTAGCCACCATCACAGGTCTGCTGAAAAAAAAATCCTCAGAGGTGCCCACCGACAACCACTCCTGACAGGATCCTTCGTGGGATGACAGCAGATCCATGTCGATTCCCACGAACCGCTGACTGGGCCGAGGAAATTCCTGGACACTGGTTACATTCGAGTTGATCGGCGTTTCTTGATGAGCGCACTAGCAGATCCGAGAATTGCGGTCCTGCAGAACCAGGCCGGCAGCAGCGGTGAGCTGGATTTACCGGTGGGAGACGGCTGTTTTCGGATCAACCTCCGTGACGAAAACATCTCGCTCTGGCAAGAGACATTTGATCAACACACCACGGCGGCCAATCTTCTGCTGGCTTGCGAAGAAAGCAATGGGGATCTGAAGGACACCCGCCTGACCTGGGTGGTTGGATCTGCCATCCGCACAGCGACCGCCTCCAGCCCAGATGCCGTCGGCCTGCTGTTGTCGCAATTGGGCATACCGGCAGAGCTCACTGAAGCAGCCATCACCCGCTGCCCTGGGCTGGGGGACGACCTTGTCTGGGCTTTTTACCTGGAACGCCACGGCTGGCTGATCGCCACACCGGTGGCCAGCATCACACCTTGAATCTTCAAAACACCGACTTCAAGACCCTGGTGCAGACCGCACAGGTTCAAGGACTGAGCATCAACAAAGATTTGCCGCAACCAACGCGCAGCATTCTTGAGCGTGCTGATCAAGCCCAACGGCAGCTCACGACCGATGAGCTGGCCACGATCTGCCAGGTCTCCGGCATGGATGAATCGCTCCCCGGCAGCCTGATCCATCGGTCGGATCAACTGGTGAACCAAGCTCGGGAACATCTGCTTAAAACCCAGCCGCATCTGGTTCAACCAGGCGGGGCTCTTCACCCGCAGGAGCGGGCAGAGGCCTGCTGGCGCGACTGCTGGAACTTTCTACGCGTGATCACCTACGCGGTGGCCTGCAACCACAGCTGCTTTACAAACCCGAGTGGTATGGCCGCCCTGCGGGAGCTGTACAAGCGAATGAGCGTGCCCATCGAGGGGATGAACATCGCCCTCTTCCAGCTCAAAGCTCTTGCCCTGGAGGAGGTCTCGCGATCGAACGACCGGCAGCTAATCCAAGACTGCTTCCAGCACCTGCAGGACGAACTCAACAAATCTGCAGTTAAGAGCTGATAAGAGGCTTGCCTGAAAACGGCTTGTTCAAGGGAAGATTTCCACCAAGTATTTCTACTCACGGCTCACGCCATGGCCATCCCGCTCCTTGGGTACCCGCTCAGCACGCAGAACGGTCGGGTGAGCAATCTCGCCGGCGACAACAGCACCGTTCAAAGCCAGCTCTATCCCTCCTCCGCTTCAGGGGACGACACGACCCGCAGCGACATGGATGCCGTCATCGAACAGGCCTACCGCCAGGTCTTCTTCCATGCGATGCGCAGTGATCGCGACCCGTTCCTGGAATCACAACTCCGCAGCGGCAACATCACGGTGCGGGATTTCATCCGTGGCCTGCTGCTGTCGGAACGCTTCCAGCAGGGCTACTACCAGTGCAGCTCGAATTACCGGATGGTGGATCAGGTGGTGGGACGCGTCCTCGGCCGGCCGACCCATGGCGACGCCGAACGCCGGACCTGGTCGATCGTGATCGGCGAAAAGGGTTTCACAGCCTTTGTGGATGCTGTGCTCGATAGTCCTGAATACATGGAGAGCTTCGGCTACGACCTGGTTCCTCAGCAACGTTCACGCGTTCTGCCGGGTCGATCCCTTGGTGAGACCCCGATCTACCAGCAATTCCCGCGCTATGGCGCCGACTGGCGCGACTCACTGCAGGATCGCGCTCCCAGCGAGCAGGCCGCTCAGATGCAGCAGCTTGAGATGTCGTCGGCCTGGGTCAATGGCCAACCTCCCACTTTCGCCCTCAAGCTCTGGCTGGGCCTGGCGGTTGTCGGCGGATTCGAGCTGGGCCGTGTGCTCCTTACCATCGCCTTCTCGATGCTTCGCAGCTGATTTCCTTGACGGCGCTCTCCAACCCCCTGAATCTGGACACTTGGCAGCCTCCGGAACAGACCCTGGCCTCAGGGTCCCGGGATGGCGGAGTTGATGCCCGGGGCGCCGACTGGAGTGGTGTGACTGTTGAAGGCGGCGACCTGCGGGGCGCCAATCTCTGTCGCGTTGATCTCAGGGGGACCGACCTCTCCAGCTGTCAGCTAGAGGGAGCCGACCTGCGCCTGGCCCGCTACGACGCGAGCACCCGTGTGCCCGATGGGTTTGATCTGTTCAGCAGCGGAGCCGTTGGCCCCAAAGCAAAGCTGAGTGGCGTGTTCTTGAACAGCACCGACCTACGCGGCATGGATCTTCGCGGCGCCGTGCTGATGGGGGCCTATCTCAGCGGAGCTGATCTGAGTGGCGCCCTGCTGGACAACGTTCGCCTGGTGGGATCGGATCTTCGCCACGCGATCCTGCGCGGCGCCATGTGCCGTGGGACCCGCTTTGGCACGTGTCAACTGGATTTCGCCGACTTTCGCGGCGCCCACCTCTCCGAGGCAGGCCTGGACAGCGCGGAATCGATTAAAGGAGCCGATTTCTCGCTCACCACAGGGCTGAACGAGCAGCGTGATGCGCTCTTGGCCCGCCCCTTCGAAGAACTCGACTGCTGGAACCCGCTGACGCGGAGCACGACCCGCGACAGCCTCGAATCCCTGTCATGACAAGCATTACACCGATCCTCCACCGGGACACCGGGAGCAGAATCGTCATGTCACGCAACATTCGGACACATTTGATTGAGCTTTATAAAGAACCCGCTCCAGGCCACCACTTCTGAATGACCATGGCGTGACGAACACGTCAGCTTGTCCATGCCATTCGGTCCTGCCTCTCTTCTCGGGGTCGAGCGTTTCTCGCAAGAGAGCGAAGCTCCTCTTGAACTCATTCCTGGTGATGACGACGCCAAGAAGGAACAAATCATCCGCGCCGTCTACAAGCAGGTGCTGGGCAATGCTTATGTGATGGAGAGCGAGCGGCAGCTCGTCGCTGAGTCCCAGTTCAAGCTT
This sequence comes from Synechococcus sp. MU1617, assembly GCF_020514235.1. NCBI lineage: Bacteria > Bacillati > Cyanobacteriota > Cyanophyceae > Synechococcales > Synechococcaceae > Synechococcus > Synechococcus sp. MU1617. Next base: position 144,476 of record NZ_VTLB01000005.1, on the reverse strand, counting down.
GGCGAAATCAGCGTGAGAGAGCTGGTGCGCCGCATCGCCAAGAGCGAGCTCTACCGCGATCGCTTCTTCGACGCCTGCTCCCGCTACCGCTACATCGAGCTGGCCTTCCGCCATCTGCTGGGACGCGCCCCCGTCGACTTCAACGAGATGCGCGCCCACGCCGAGCGGCTCGACAGCCACGGCTACGAAGCCGACATCGACAGCTTCTTGGATTGCGCCGACTACCAAGACACGTTCGGCGAATGGACCGTTCCCTTCCAGCGGGGCTGGAAGACCGAATCCTGCACCACCCTGCAGGAGTTCACCTGGAGCTTCCAACTCCTGCGGGGCAACAGCAGCAGCAGCCTGAAAGGCGATCTTTCCGGCATCAGCAGCAAGCTCGGTGGCAACGCCTACCAGAACCGTCCGATGGCGGTTGTTCCCCCCTCCTCCACCGAAGCCACCGGCTGGAGCTTCCGTCCCTCCAAGAACCTGCAGGACGCCCCCACCCGCCATGGTGTGGGTGCCGGCGAACAAGGCAAGACCTACCGGGTGGAAGTCACCGGGTACAGCGCTAACAACGTGCGCCGGATCTCCCGCTACACCCGCTCCAACCGGGTGTACTTCGTGCCCTTCGACAAGCTCTCTGAGCAGTTCAAGCGCATCCATGCCGAAGGAGGCAAGATCGCCAGCATCACGCCCGTGAACTGACGCTGCTTCCTGTTCAGCAGGCGGCTCCCAGGGCGTTCGCGCATGACGCCAGCACACCGCCTCTGAATTCGAACTCTTTCCGCAACACCTTTCCTCCCCTCACCTCCCCCCTCCCATGTCTGCCTCACAAGGCTTCGGCGCCGCTTCCCTCAACGATGCTCCCGTCTCCTTCAGCCGGACCCGCAACGCAGCGGCTAAAGCGGCCCTGAGCAACGGCGAATTCCTTCGCCAATCCTGCGCTTCGATGAAGATCGCCATTGGGCCCCGCAATCATGAGGATTGCCCCCATGGCGTGACCGCTCAGCGCTATGCACCGGACGACTCCGCAGCCCTGGCCACAGCCATCAGTGCTGCCTACCGCCAGGTGTTTGGCAACGCCCATGTGATGGACAACGAGCGTTCCGCTGAGCTGGAAGCCCGTTACGGCAATGGCGAGCTGACCACACGCGATTTTGTTCGCGGTCTAGCCAAAACCTCCTTCTACAAAGCACGCTTTTTCGAGGCTGTTGCGCCTCAGCGCGGCATCGAACTGAACCTCAAGCACCTGCTGGGCCGGCCGCCCGTTGATCACGCTGAGATGTCGGCGCACATTGCATTGCTGGCGAGCGGTGGCCACGATGCCGTGATCGATTTCATCGTCGATGGAGCTGAATACGCCGAAGTATTTGGTGACGACGTGGTGCCTTACACCCGCTCCTTCACGTCCGCCGCTGGAATCCCCAACAACAGCTTCGCCCGCATGGCGACGCTCGAACGCGGCTTCGCCATTAGCGACAGCGCCATCGGCAGCCGCAGCCAGCTGGCCAATGCTTTGGCACGCAACACCACGGCCTACATCCAGCTGCCCTCCGGAGCCAGCTTCACCGGCGGAGCTCAATCCAGCGGCCTCGGCACCACAGCCCAATTCGCTTCCAAGAAGCGCGCCAGCAGCGATGGTGGAGATTCCACCCCGATCCGCAACGACGCCTACGTAGGTTTCGGCCTGGGACAGCGGGAACAGGAAGTGTTCCAACGCTGCCCGGGAGACACTGCCGATCAGATCAATGGTCTGATTCGTGCCACCTACCGCCAAGTGATGGGCAACCCTCATCTGATGGAGTCGGAGCGGGCGATGTCGGCTGAAAGCCGTTACGCCGAGGGCTATCTGAGCACCAGAGAATTGGTGCGCGCCATCGCTCTCTCCCCCGAGTACAGCCGCCGTTTCTTTGAAACGAATGCCCCTTACCGCTTCGTTGAGCTCAACTTCAAGCACTTCCTGGGCCGGGCACCCAAGTCTCAGGCGGAACTGAGTGAGCACATCCAGATCCTGGCCAAGGACGGCTACGAAGCTGAGATCAACAGCTACCTCGACAGCGCTGAGTACCAGAACACCTTCGGTGAAGACACGGTGCCCTACATGCGCATCCTCAGCGAACAAGGCCGAGCTCAGGTGGCCTTCAACCGCCACCTCTCGCTGGCCGAAGGCTTCGCAGCCAGCGACTCCGTTCTCAACAGCGCATCCCTGGTCACTTCCGTGGCCACCAACTCCGTCCCCAGTGGCTGGAGAACCACCACGACCCGGACCAACCGGAACGGTGCTGTGGCCGGATCTCCTGCCGCCACCACGAAGCGCTTCCGCATCGTGGTTCAGGCTCAGCCGCGCGGCGGACGCCAGCGCACACCGAATGCGAGTTACCTCGTCTCCGGTAAGGACATGAGCAGCCAGATGAAGTACATCCACGCCCGCGGCGGCCGGATCGTCTCCATCACCGAAGTGATGTGATCGCGCGGGTCATCACGACCCGCTTCACACCACCCCTTCCCTCAAGGGGCCCATCACCCTCACTCCGGTGCCGGCCCCTTTCGACGCACCTCCCCTCAAACCATGACCACTGCCACCCTGGCCACACCCGCAAACCAAGATCGCAGCCACGCTGAAGACATCATTCGTGCCGTGTACCGGCAGGTCTTCGGCAATCGCCACCTGATGGAGCTGGACGTTCAGCCCTCCATCGAAGCTCTCTTCATCAACGGCGACCTCACTGTTCAGGGTCTGGTCACAGCACTGGCTCAGTCGGAGAGCTACCGCCGCCTGTTCCTCGAGACGAACAACCCCTACCGCTTCGTTGAACTCAACTTCAAGCACCTGCTGGGCCGTCCTCCCCGGGATCAGGCTGAAGTCAGCGAGCACGTGCGTCGCCTTGCCGACGAAGGTTTCGAAGCCGAAATCGCCAGCTACACCTACAGCGACGAGTATCTGAACAACTTCGGGATCGACAGCGTTCCCTACGCGCGCACCCAAACGAGCGTGGACGGCGAAAGCACCGTGGCTTACCAGCGAAACCAGGCCATGGATCCTGGCTTCGCTGGCTTCGATGCCGATCAAGGTTCTGTGCTGCAGGTAAGCCTGGCCTCCAATTCGAATCCCACGGCAGCTGGCACCAGAAAAGTGGTTGGCGGCGGCAACCGCTTCACGGTCCTGTGGACGTCCCGCGTTCAACTGGGTACCGTTCGTCGCTCCGCCCAGCGATCAGTGGTGAGCTACTCCTCTCTGTCCCGGACCATTCAGAGCATCCAGGCTCAGGGCGGGAACATTCTTTCTATTGCGAACGCTTAATCCTTGTGCTGATCCGGCCCTTGAGGCCGGATCAGTCAGTCATGATTGGTACCTGAAACTTTTGGACCCAATCGGTGAATCCAGGGAGGTTGTGTCTCCTGAAACCGCCAGCTTTTGAATCATGCCCATCCTTCGTCAACCCACCAACAGCCAGCCGGGATCGAATCAGGGCTTTCAGTCTTCTGTGTCCTCCGTTCCTGTTGCCATGTCGATGATGATCGACTCCATGGTGAACATGGTGCAGAACAGCCGACCTGATCTGAAGGCTGAGACCGACTCCGGTACCAAATGAACATCGAGCAATTTGTTGCTCAAAGCGAGGGAACGTGGCGATCGATGCGATCCGGCCACTCCCTCGCTTTTCAGCAATTTGAAGAGGTCCTCAGTGAAGTTCAAATATCACGTATCGACGCTTCCGATAGAGAGATCAACGACTTGATTCAATCGTCGAGCCTGAATGAAAGATCAGAGGTTTCGGCACCCTTTCGAATGACCTGGGCCGCCGAAAGTGATTGGGAACCTGATGATCCCAATGAGGTGTCATCAGGTGCATGTCTGATTGTGCCCATCCCAAGCGACGACACCAAAGGAGTTCTGCTTCGGAGCGTTGGTTATGCAGAAGCAGCGCCAGCTGAATCCAACTACAGCTTTCTCAACGACGGAACATTTCTGCTCACCACGCAATACGAGCAATCGATTGCCGAAGAACGCATCTGGTTTGTCTCGGAGCATGTTCGCTGCCGCTCCTCCGTGCTTCGCACATCGGCTGGATCAGGCGTGTTGCAAACATCCTTTGCCTCTGAAGTGCGGCGTCTGAGCAGCTGATCCCACGCCAATGTCAGACAACAACGAGGCTCTACTCCTCTTCGCCAAGACGCTCGCAGGGCATTACAGCAATCTCCAACAGTCTCAGGAGAATCCCAAGGATTTCGCTCACATCAATATCTTTTTTCGCCCGCTTCCCTGGGATGTTCTGAAAGCACCTGGATTTTATTCGGAGCAAAGTTATGACCATGATCCTTGGCGGCCCTACCGCCAAGGCATTCACCGCTTGCTCCCCGCCGAGGGTGATGTTTTTATCGTTGAAAACTACGGATTTGCGGATCCCATCCGGCTTGCGGGTGCAGGCCAACGCCCTGAACTCCTCAACAGCCTCAAGCCTGAGTCCCTGAAACCACGTTGTGGCTGTGGGATGCACTTCCGCGAGGTTGAATCCGGTCGATACCTTGGTGAAGTTGAGCCCGGCAAGAACTGCATGGTTCCCCGGGATGGCCAGCTGACGTATTTGGTCAGCGAAGTGGATGTCAACGCCACAGACTGGATCAGTCGCGATCGGGGCTTTGACCCCGACACTGATGAGCAGCGCTGGGGCTCCGAACACGGACCGCTGCGGTTCAAACGTGTGGCTCACCTCGGTAACGAGCTGGACCAGAACTGGCTCCAGTGGTGAGCGACCTCCTCGTCTGAGCAGCTAGACGATGTCTGCAATCGACGCCGAAAAACAACTGAAAACCTGGATCCGGTCGCAGCATCTGATTTGCGAAGGAACCGATTTCATCTTTGAAACGGTGGATCAAACCCACCTCGAAAAATTCGAGCGTTGCATTGAAGCCATCGGTGGACGCGTGCGGAAAATCGCTGCTGCAGGCAACTGGCCGATGGGGCCAAGGCGCACCTTCAAAATCCTTCGCGCCACAGCAGCAGTTCCCAGACCGGGGGGCGAGTCACTGGTGACCTATTGGGCCAAACGCGGCACCACACGCACCCGCTATGCAGAGATCAGCTGAAGCGATTAATCATCAAACCAGCCAAACCAGGTGGGTTTGCTGAAGTCAGACACCTGGCTCCAACTCCGCAACAGCGTGAGCGAATCAATGGCAAAACCTTGGGCTTGGGCCAAGCCAATCACCTCGTCTTGGTTCCGTGCTGATTTCACTTGATCCTTCAGATCAGGCCGCGTTTTCACGAGCTGGATGAACGACGCCAACGCCGCATCTTTCTCTGCATCCGTCAGGGTGGGTGCAGGGGTACTGGCCGGCTGAACAACGGACTCATTCCGGGCCACTGCAAAATCTGCGGAGCCAAGCATTCCCTCCGCTTCTGCACCATCCATCAACAGCGCACGCCAGCGGGACAATTGACGAAAGGCCCAACTCCAATGGGCTGGATCGGCCCGGTGAACAGAGGCCAGATCGGCATCGGAAGTCTGCAACCAATCCATGGCCAGATATCTTCCCCATTCCGCCAAGGTGATGGCGTAGCCGCGGATGTTGGCGTAGGCAACGATGTCGTAATGGGAGCCAAGTGTTTTGATTCCCGTCGCTAGCCCATGATCATCCGCAATCGCTTGTATGAAACGCTCAAGTTCTGTGTTGGCCATCATCAACATTTCTGAATCCAGAGGGCAAAATTCACTTTTTCACAGATCATCTGCAGCACCAAGGGACCACCCGGGCACTGGAGAATTCGCCAGGGAACCTTTGATTCTGTTAACCCCGAATCCACCAGAATCTTGGGAGAACGCGTCGCTTGTTCAAGGGGGATAAGAGAAGCAGACAAGGGGCTTTCAGCCTGCTTCAACAACGCATTGAGATCATCAAGCGTGGCAATTTGATTCAACGCCGATCCGGATTGATGCACTTCAACAAATCGTCGGATTTCTTGAGCTGCGCTTTCGGCAACGGCCATTCGGCTTAAGCTTTGGCTGGGATGGATCATAGGCCAAATGAACCATCCTCAGGTTTTTCAAATTCTTGATAGGCAATGAGCGAACGCTTCGACACTCTTTTCGCAGGAATGAGTGAGGAGACGGCGATGGAAACGTTGCTCAAGCCACCGGCCGAGCTCAAGAATCCTGGCCTTAAATATCTCGCTGCGACCCGTCTTGGGGCCTGCCAGTCCCCCGAGTCCCTTCAGAAACTCCTCACAGCAGGCGCTAACGACTCCGACGACCTCTACGAACGCATCACCCGGCGCAAAGCCCTCGAAGCCCTGGGCCGACGCAAAGACCGGTCGGCTCTTCCCGTGCTTCTTGCCGCCTTGCAGGCCGATGACGAACCCACCGTCGTCAATGCGGCTGATGCCATCGCCCGGCTGGGTACACCTATTAATAAGGAGGGGCAAGCAGAATTACTCCACGCCCTGGAAGGCCCCGACAATCAACGCCGGGCGGTGCTTCAGGCCTTCTGCCGGCTGGGCATGCACGATTCCAGCGGCCAGATCGATCGTTGCCGCAATGACATCAATCCCCTGGTAGCGGGGGCGGCCCATGCCTACTCCGTTCGGGTGCTAGGTGACCCGCAAGGCCTTCAACCCCTCGTGGAGCAGCTCCGAGATGACAATGCCGGACGACGACGGGCCGCCGTGATCGATCTGGGAGATGCGGGCCGAATCGAAGCCCTGGCGGAGTTGATTCGCTGCCCCGTGTCCATGCCCCTGCGCGCCAAGAGTGCGTTTCAGATGGCCACCAGCCAAGCTGGCGCCATTGATCCTGATGCGTCAGATCTGCTGAAGGAGCTGCTTCAGGACGATCCCAGACGGCTGAACCTGGACGGGATTCCCGAAACCGCTGCCGAACCCGAAGTGATTAAGGAGGGACTGCAGCATCGGGACGAAGCCCGCCAGTACGCCGCCGCCAAAGCCTTGATGACCTTGCCCAGATCAGCCCAACTGGATCAGATCGATGCATTGCGCTCCAGCCTCGGAAGCGACTACGGCGTCCACTACCTGCTGGCGAGCTGCACCGGGCTGCTGAAGCTGCATGAGCGCAGCGACCTGGTTCGTGAGGCTCTAGCGGAAACAGCACCGCAATATGCGAAGTCCCGCATTGCTGGCGCCTGGAGCTGCCTGCGGCTTGGGCTACGGGATCAAACAACAATCTTGGAGGAGGTCGGCCGCAGCCATCCCTGGCAGCCGCTGCAGTGGAGCTGCCGTGAAGTGGCAAGCCTGCTTGCCTAAATCAAAGTCATTTCGCATTTTTGTTTTTCTTTCTTTTTGCAGTGCAAATTTGTATTGAGAAGCCTGAAGCAATTACCCCCATGGCTTTGTGAGCGGCGTACGGTCCCGGGGTGATGCATCGCATCTACCCCCCTCTCCTTAGCATTTGATTATGCTCGACGCATTCTCTAGGCAGGCTGTTTCCGCTGATTCCAGCGGCAGCTTCATCGGTGGCGCTCAGCTGAACGACCTGAAGGCATTCATCGCCGCAGGCAACAAGCGTTTGGACGCCGTGAACGCCATCACCGCCAACGCTTCCTGCGTGGTGTCCGACTCCGTTGCAGGCATCTGCTGCGAAAACACCGGCCTGACCGCTCCCAACGGTGGTGTGTACACCAACCGCAAGATGGCTGCTTGCTTGCGTGATGCTGAGATCATCATGCGCTACGTCTCCTACGCCCTGCTGGCTGGTGACGCTTCTGTGCTGCAGGACCGCTGCCTGAACGGTCTGCGCGAGACCTATGCCGCTCTGGGCGTTCCTTCCGGTTCCGCTTCCCGCGCTGTGGCCATCATGAAGGCCTCCGCCTGTGCGCACATCACCAACACCAACAACACCACTGGTGAGAAGCGCAAGATGCCTGTGACCGAGGGCGACTGCAACGCACTCTCCGCTGAGGCTGCTTCCTACTTCGACATGGTGATCAGCGCCATCAGCTGAAGCGCCTGAGATTTTCAAGCACAACCTTCTTTTAAATCAATGAAGTCCGTTCTTACCACCGTCATCGGCGCCGCAGACAGCGGCTCCCGTTTCCCCACCAGCTCCGACCTGGAGTCTGTGCAGGGTTCCCTGCAGCGTGCAGCCGCCCGTCTCGAGGCTGCTGAGAAAATCGCTCAGAACTACGACGCCATCGCTCAGCGCGCTGTCGACGCCGTCTACACCCAGTACCCCAACGGTGCCACCGGCCGTCAGCCCCGCCAGTGCGCCACTGAAGGCAAGGAGAAGTGCAAGCGCGACTTCGTCCACTACCTGCGTCTGATCAACTACTCCCTGGTTGTTGGCGGCACCGGCCCTCTGGACGAACTGGCCATCAACGGTCAGCGTGAGGTCTACAAGGCCCTCAGCATCGACCCCGGCACCTACGTTGCTGGTTTCACCCAAATGCGTAACGACGGCTGCGCTCCTCGCGACCTGAGCCCCCAGGCTCTGACCGAGTACAACGCCGCTCTGGACTACGTGATCAACTCCCTCGCCTGATTCTCAGCCGAGAGATTCGATTCGAACTCCACTTCAGGGGGCGGTTCATCCGCCCCCTTTTTTTATGCTCATCCAGCTGCAGCATTGCAAGCGGCACGGGCACGCATCGCCACGAAGGGCTCAGGATCATCGAAGGCTGAGGCCAGCTGGGCGGGAGAGGCCACCATCGCAGCGGCATAGCGGGCTTCCCAGAACGGCGTCACTTGGGGATCAAGCCAGGACGCAACCGTTGTGCCTGGATCCTTCACAAGCTTCAAACCGTCCATGGCCAACACTGCGGCCGGCTTGGATTTCATGAATTGTGGCCGGCGTGTGGTGATGGCCTCCGCCAGGATGGCTTCGATCATGCCAAGGGCCTTGTCAGGCCAGGGCCCGGTCCTTGAAAACAGCCGGATGAAAAAGTAATGAGCCCCATAGTCGTTGTGGGCTTCGGCATGCCAGCGCTGCTCCAGACGTGGCCAGAGCTGCTCCGCTGCATGGTCCTGCAAGGTCTGCAGCGCCAGATAACTGCGACTGAAATCAGTGCCGAAAAATTCCTGAATCAGGAAATCCGCTGAGGGCGGCTGGTCGTAGGCATGCACCAGCTCCAAGGCTTCCGGCCGATCGACGATCAAGGCATCAAGCACCTCGAGCAGTTCCAGGCCATCGCTCTCTCGCTGACCGTCAGGCCAGAGCGCACGCAACGCCCGCATCCGAAACACCGGCGACACAGGTGCACGCAGAATCTGAGGCAACAGCTCCGTTGCCCCTGCATTGATCGCATCCTGAATCGCCGACTGGCGATCCATCTGATTCGGCAACAGCGTCTGCTCGCCCAGAACAGAGAGCTGGTCACGGCTGCCGCCAAGACGGATGCTTGCACTAATGGCCGCGCCGCGGACCCCGGGTTGATCCGACGTCTGGAAGCTCGCAATCAACGGCTCGGCTTCGGAGACATTTAGCGCGGCAAGGCTCTGAATCAACACCCGTCGGTTCTGGGCTGGATCAGACAACAGCTGCCGCAACGACTGATGAACGGCGGCGTCTTGGCAGTTCAGCTGTTGAAGCGCAAAAGCGGCATTTTCAACGAGATAGGGATCGTCGCTGTTGAGGCAATTGGCGATGGCAGCCATGGCCTCCTGGCAGCCCAGCCGTCCCAGCACTTCCACAGCCTTCCGCCGCGCCAATTTGCGTGGTTGCGCTTGATCCGCATCCATCACCAAGGCGATCAACGCCGTTTCCGTTTCGCGGCCAGGGAAATTGATCAGATGGGCCGCCGCCATGTAGGGATCACTCTGTGACTCCAGCTCGGCCAGAGGAGCACTCAGCAGGCGTATCGCATCGCCTTGGGACAGCCCCGGATGGATGTTGTCAAAAGCTCCGGTCAAGGCAGCACGCTCTTGGGGCCTCAATTCTGCAGGACCCCTCCTGCGGGAGAGCGTGGATCTGCTCTCGTAAGGAAGATTGCGAAAGGCTCGAAAATCTCAGCAGCTACGGCATCTTCAACACAGTCACATCGTCTGCCATGGGACCCACCCTCGCCACATCAATTGCTGTACGAACAGGGATTGAGCCCGGATCGCGCCCTTGGACGGCACGCTCGGTGCGAGTGCCGTTTGCGCAGCTCTGCCGCAGCATGCAGTCCATTCACAACCGTGGACTCGCGATTGATTCGGTTGCCTTCACTTATGGCTCCGGTGAAGCCAGCGCACCAGCACCCGTTGCAACCGCCGCCGACGCCCCCAAGGTTGAAGCCAAGAAGCCAGCCAGACGCGCCGGACGTCGCAAGCGCGGCTGAATTCAAAGCGGGTGATCGATCACCTGGAAGATGCCATCAGCCGGTCGTCCGGCGGTGAGTCCACTCCAGTTGATCACCTGCAAAAACCCGTCTGGATCGCGGGTTTCCACCACATCCACACCCCAGCCGCCCTGCTGAAGCGGGGCCCCTGGGGTGCCCTCGGAATCCTTGCGACCACCAAGAGCCATCACGGCATGGTCGGTGGAGTGCCCCTGATTAGCGCGGATCTTTCGCCAGGCCTGACTGATCTCTTCAGCCAAATGGCCAGGAGTCGCCGTGGACTCGAGGCTGATCTTCCAATGCGGGTGGCTGAGTGCTTCGGCCGATGTCACCGAATCGCACTGCTCGGCCAACGCCTTGGCCAAGGCATCAAAGGCGAATGGAGGCACCGCAGAATCCTGGATCTGCAGGTTGTGGGAAAGGACGAATCGGGTCACAACAAACAGTGCAGTCTGGTGACCTTAGCGATGGGAGAAACGGATAATGAATGGCTGCTTCAGCCTTGCCGTGACCGAATCGATGTCTCCCGTAAGCAGCCCTGAAACGATTCAGCTGAGCGAAGAGGAAGCCGATCAACTGGCTCAGGAGCTGAAGCAACAACTGCGTCAGGGTGAGCGTCTCGCTGGTGACACCCAGGCGATCGAGCGCATGGTGGCCGGCCTGGGGGACCGACGTGGACTGCTGCGCCTCACCTTCGCCGAAAGCCTCGGCACCGTTGGCGGTGCTGCCGTTCCAGCCCTTTGCACAGCAATGTGCGACCACGAGAACGTGACGGTTCGCCGCGCAGCCGCCAAAACGCTGACGTTGATTTCTGATCAGCGCGCCCTTCCATTTCTGCTGAAGGCCCTGCTCAACGATGCTGATCCGGTCGTCCAGGGATCGGCCGTCGGCGCCATGGCAGCCATTGGCCCAGCTGCCGTCGACGGATTGCTCGACATCCTGGTGGACCCTGGCAGCACCCCCATGCAGACAGGCCTGGCCAGCTGGGGCTTGGCCTTCGTCGGCGCACGGGCCCCGGAGGCCTTGCGCAAGGCTGCCCAATCACCCCATGCCCAGATCCGCACAGCAGCCATCGCCGCCCTCGGGGATCAAATCCAGAACCTTGGTGATGGGGATGCCCGTCAGCTACTCACCAATGCGCTTCAGGATCCGGATGAAGACGTGCGCGCTGAAGCAACAACCCTGATGGGCAAGCTCAACGAAAGCGAATGGGCGACCCCACTACTGCTTCCGAACCTGCGGGACGAAGCAGCACTCGTTCGCAAAAATGCTGCGTTGTCGCTGATGAAACTGGAGGACCCTTCCGTGATCGGACAACTCCAGAAGTGCATGGAGACGGAAAGCGACCCGTCAGTCGCTGTGGTGCTCAAGCTTGCTGTGAATCAGCTCAGCAGAGACGACTGACCACAGACAGTCGCGTCGTTCACGTAGTGTCACAAACGTGGTGTTCGCGTCGAGCACTGCATGCGCACTTACGGGACGAAGGCTGAGGGGCCTTGGTCCCGTATTTTTTGCTTAACGGCTGCTTTCAAGACGGCCGAGAGAGGCTTCCACCATCTGCCGGCACAGCGGGTCGGTGGACGAATCGGCCAGCACCTCTCTGAGACAGGCTTCAGCACTGGGATCAGGGATTTCGGCCAAAGCCATGGCAGCTGACTGCACATGAGCGATGTTGTCTCCCTTGCAGATCTGAATCAGCAACGGAAGCGCTTGAACACCCACCTGACCAAGGGCCATCACCGCTGACTGCGACACCACGGGGGAGTCGTCCGACAGTGCCTTCTCGAGCACCGCCATCGAAGCAGGGGAGAAGGTCTGATCCGGGTAGTTGGATGCAATCTGGGCATAGGCCTTGACGCAGCTGGCACGCACGGTGCCGTCCGTGCTTGCTTCAAACAGCTCCGCCAGGGGTTGCAGCGCCGTCGCACCAAAGGCTCCGAGCCCTCGCACAGCAGCGCGACGCAAGGACACATCGGGTTGATCCAACAGCGAGATCAGGCGCGGCATCGACTCGTTTGGCCAATGGTCAACCATCGCCAAATAGGCCTGGGTCTGCAGATGGGGGTTGGGATGGGCCAGATCAGCAAACAACGCATCCAGATCCGGACGTTCAACCTGCTGCTGCGAAGTCATCAGAACTCAAAAACTGCAAAGCCCCCTGAACAACAGGGTTCTTTGCAGCCTAAGTGAAACACTGCCGCCAATGAACGTCATCCAAGTTGAACGACATCCGTCGACATGAGCATTAAAAAGGAGGCCTTTCGGCCTCCTGATTCCTATGAATGAGTGACGCGAAACTGGCGCTCAGGAGAGAGCGTTGATCACGTAGTCGAGGTAGGACTTGAACTCGTTCAGAGCCTGAGGGCTCATGTCGCGAGGAGCGCAAGCGCGGTCGCGGGTGTAGGTCAGAGCTTCGACGTAAGGACCGGTGGGCAGACCCAAGGTGCGGTACACCTCACGAGCGCCGGCGATGCCCCACTCGTCCAGAGGGCCGGTACCGCCAACAACCAGGCAGTAGTTGATCAGGCGCAGGTAGTGGCCCAGATCGCGGTAGCACTTGTCCACCTTGGTCTGGTTCTCACCAGCCTCACCGGGCTGCTTGAGGTAGGGGTACTTGTTGAAGCAGGCATCGCCAGCTTCCTTGGTCACGGCGTCGAGGCCAGCAGCCAGCTTTTCAGCGGCTTCGAGGCGAGCGGCGGCACGTTGGATGTTGCCCTGGACGGCCTCAAGGTCGTTCTGGGAGGGGAAGCGACCGGCTGCGTCAGCAGCGGTCACAACGGTGGTGACGACGGATTTCATCGTGGAGATCCTTTAGATGGAGGTTGGTGTTGAGGAAATGGGAAAACCCGATTGACTCAGGCGACTGCGCTGATCACGCGATCGAAATAAGAGGCAGCCTCAGCAACAAGAGCGGAGCAATCGCCTTGGATGGTCTCCATCTTGCGGAACTTGGTGCCACCCAGTGCAGGGGTGTTGGTCTCGCCGATGTGAGCGGTGGCGGAGGCCTTCATGATGGACACTGCGCGGGCAGCAGACTGGGTGGGAACGCCCAGAGCGATGTAGGTCTCCTTGAGGCCGTTCAGGCAGCGGTCATCCAACACGGATGCATCGCCAGCAAGGAGGGCGTAGGAGATGTAACGAAGAACGATTTCACCGTCACGCAGGCAAGCAGCCATGCGGCGGTTGGGGTAGCAGTTGCCACCAGCCTGGATCAGGCCAGTGTTCTCACAGATCATGCCGGTGACTGCATCGGAAACGATGCAGGAGGCATTAGAGGTGATGGCGTTGACAGCGTCCAGACGCTTGTTGCCTGCGGCAACGTACTGACGGAGAGCGGCGATATCGCCAGCACCCACAGCAGCAGTTTTGGCGTCAGCGCTGACGACGGAACGGGAGAATGCGTCGAGCATTGGAAAGCCAGACAAGGGGGAGGGAATGCTTCTCGACTACCAGGGATGAAACGACGACTCTTTTCTCAGACGAGAATCGAATTGAACGTTTCAGGCTTGGCCTGCGAAGCGCCCTAAAAAAGTAACCGGGTCAACGGGGCACCCCTGCAGAAGGGGGGTGTTCACGCAACGGTTCGTCACTTAGCCGACAAATATTGCGAGTTGATGCAGAACTCTCCAGCCCCGATAGGGGCCAGCTGACGAAAAATCAGGCCGCATTTCCAGCTTGTATTCAGGTTTTTCAACCCAGACCTATTAATAAGTGGGCCGCCAAAAAGGCATCACCAGCAGATCCCTGATGCGGCTTACCCTCGTGCCACCGCCGAGCACCGATGGCAGAACCCACGCTGCAAGAACTGAACGACTCGATTGCCGAACTCCAGGCATACCGCAATCGTCTGCGCGAAGACGTGATCGCCATGGGGAAAAAACTGAAACTGCCGCAAAAGCGAATCGACGCCACTGTTGCTGAGCATGCGGAGCTGCAACGGCTGGAAGAGGTGCTGGAGCAACTGCTCAAGCAGCAAGAGATCATGACCAACGCCTGAGCGATGACGTCGTTTGTGCCGCCAATGACCATGGCGGACTTCCTAGAGGCCAGCCGCGGCACCTGGTTGAACCGCCGCTCCATTCATCACTTCGACCATCAAGACGATGAAGCGGCTGATTCCAATCTGGTGATCGAGCCATTCGATGCCTCCGACCCCGTTGTGCAGCGCGTCTGCGACGCACTGCGGGTGGGGACTGACCGCGCCGCCGGTGGAGGTCGGTTCTGGTGGGAGAGCAACCTCAAAAAAGCGGTCCGAAACGACGACTACGCCGCCGTCATCGTGGATGTGCCTGAACAGGGCAACCCCCGCAAGGGCTTTCTGCTTCGAGACGTCGGTTACGTCGAGAAGAAATCGGTGGTGAGCACTTACGCCTTTGCCGACGACGGCGTTCTCACCATCACGACGCGCTACGACACGAACGTGGGAACAGAACGTTGCTGGTTCGTGACCGATCAGGTGCGCATGCGCGTGAGTTCGGTGCAATGCCTTGATGGGGTTTCGATGACGACGTACTGCACTGAACTGCGCTGCCCCAGCGACGACGACATCAAGGCCATGGCCGACAAGGCCCACCAGGTCGCTGACTCACCCGTGCTGGAGACCACAGACTGATGTTCGATTCCTTTCTCAACCAACTGCATCAGGGCATTCAGGAGCGGGGGGGGCAACCTGCTGCTGTGCCCGAGGGATTGCAACACTGCCAATCCAGCAAAAGCGGCGGCAAGATCGAAAGCTGGCTCTGGAATGTTCCAGGCTTCCGCCGTTGGCGCGTCACCCGGCTCGATGCCGGCGACAGCCTGCAGGTTCTCAACTCAGTGGCCTATCCCGAGCACGGCCTTGACCACCCGCTCATGGGGGTGGACCTGCTCTGGTTCGGCGCCCGTCAGAAATTGGTGGCTGTTCTCGACTTTCAGCCGCTGATCCAGGACAAGGATTACCTGGAGCGGCACTTCACGGGACTCAGGGCTCTGCATGAGCAGTACCCCGAGCTGAACGGTGAGGAAACCATGCGCTCCTTCGATCCCAACCAATACTTCTCCCCTTGGTTGCTGTTCTGCCGCGGCGGTGCCGACGAAGCTGAGGGATCGCTTCCCCAAGCTTTCGATGCCTTTCTCTCGGCCTATTGGTCGATGCATGACCAGGCCAAAGGGCAGTCAGCACTGGCGGCATCCGAGGTGGAACGACTCCAGAACGCCTACGACGTCTACAGCGCTGAACGCGATCCAGCCCACGGCTTGTTCACCAGTCATTTCGGCAAGGACTGGTCCGACCGATTCCTGCACGAATTCCTCTTCCCCGCCAGTCAGCCCGCATGAGCCTCCCCCTCCGCACGTCGAGTCTTGATCCTGTCCAGATCCCTGGATGGCGCTGGCAACCTTTTCTCGACACCGCCATCGCAGCCCTGGCCCCTCTGCAGCCGAACCCTTATCCAGTTGCAGAACGATTCCTGCAGAAAGAGGGCAGCACGGGATCCAAGGCGAAACCCGTTCCCGTCAGCACGGCCACCTGGGCTTGCTCCACCGAGAAGCTGCGCCAGGTGCGCTGTGCCTGCGTTGAAGCAGGTGCCGCTGCATCGGTGCTCAATTTCGTGATCAACCCCAGCAGCCGTTTTGATCTTCCGTTCTTTGGAGCCGATCTGGTGACGCTGCCCAACGGGCACCTGCTCGCTCTTGACCTGCAACCTGTCGACAAGACAGATCCCGATCACACGGGTCCGGTTTGGCAGCGACTGATGCCCTTGTTCGAGCGCTGGCGCGCAGAACTGCCCGACGGGGGCCCCATTCCTGAAGAGGCACAGCCGTATTTCTCACCTGCCTTTCTCTGGACCCGGATTCCACTTGGTGAGGAAGGCGATGCGCTGATTGACCGCGTGATCCGTCCGGCTTTTGCCGACTACCTCCAGCTCTACCTGGCGTTGGTGGAGGAGGCGAAGGCTGTTGACGATGAGCGTGCGGCACTCCTGCTCTCGGGCCAGAAGCGCTATACGGCCTATCGCGCCGATAAAGATCCGGCCCGCGGCATGTTGACCCGCTTTTACGGCAGCGAATGGACGGAGTCATACATCCACGGCGTGCTGTTTGACCTCGAATTAGCCGCCGCCACTTCCTTGTCGCCGCAAGGGAGTTAAGCATTATGAACAGCTTTCGGGAGGCTCCCGAGCAGTTGGTCAGAATCGCGGACGTCGGGATCGAGGCAATAGCCTTCTGTCATCCCTCCAAGTCTGAAATTCCCTTCCAGACGTAGTTCACAGGAACAACAACCATGTTCGACGCCTTCACCAAGGTTGTCGCCCAGGCCGATGCCCGGGGACAATTCATCAGCACCAGCGAGATCGACGCCCTCGCTGCCATGGTTTCTGACAGCAACAAGCGTCTGGATGCCGTCAACCGCATCTCCAGCAACGCTTCCACCATCGTTGCTTCCGCTGCCCGCCAGCTGTTCGCTCAGCAGCCTGCACTGATCGCACCCGGCGGCAACGCTTACACCTCCCGCCGCATGGCTGCATGCCTGCGCGACATGGAGATCATCCTCCGCTACGTCACCTATTCCGCTTTCACCGGCGACGCTTCCGTGATGGAAGACCGCTGCCTGAATGGCCTGCGTGAGACCTACCTGGCTCTCGGCACCCCCGGTGCTTCCGTTGCCGCCGGCGTGAACCTGATGAAGGATGCCGCTCTGGCCATCGTCAACGACAAAGCTGGCATCGCCGCTGGTGACTGCGCCTCCCTGAGCAGCGAAATCGGCACCTACTTCGACCGCGCCGCCGCCTCCGTCGCCTGATCGGCGCCTGGATTCGACGTCTTTCATTCACATAACGATCAATGAAAACTCCCCTCACCGAAGCTGTTGCAGCAGCTGATTCCCAGGGCCGCTTCCTGAGCAACACCGAAGTTCAAGCTGCCTCCGGTCGCTTCAACCGCGCCAAGGCCAGCCTCGAGGCTGCCAAGGCTCTCACCAGCAAGGCTGATTCCCTCGTGAACGGCGCTGCCCAGGCCGTGTACACCAAGTTCCCCTACACCACCCAGATGGAGGGGTCCAACTACTCCACCACTGCGGAAGGGAAGGCCAAGTGCTCCCGTGACGTGGGCTACTACCTGCGCATGATCACCTACTGCCTGGTGGCAGGCGGCACCGGCCCCATGGACGACTACTTGATCGCCGGTCTCGACGAGATCAACCGCACCTTCGAGCTCTCCCCCTCCTGGTACGTGGAAGCTCTGAAGCACATCAAGGCCAACCACGGCCTCAGCGGCGACGCAGCCACCGAAGCCAACAGCTACATCGATTACGCCATCAACGCCCTGATCTGATCAGCTGACGTTGCGTTCCAAGCCCCCCTCGGGGGGCTTTTTTTATTGTTCTTTTTCGGCTCCATCAGAGCGCTGTGATGACCCCCAACGTTCGGCGTTTTCTCGACCTGCTCTGCGGCGAATACAGCAACCAGCAACAAGCCTTCGACAACCCTCCCCTGTATGCCCACATCTTTCTGAGGTATCGCCCGCTCATACAGCTACGTCCGGGATCGATCCTGCTCGAGCAGACCTATGCCGTTGATCCCAAGCATCCTTACCGGTTGCGCATGATCCGCGCTGAA
Organism: Synechococcus sp. MU1617; assembly: GCF_020514235.1. Lineage (NCBI taxonomy): Bacteria > Bacillati > Cyanobacteriota > Cyanophyceae > Synechococcales > Synechococcaceae > Synechococcus > Synechococcus sp. MU1617. The sequence continues at coordinate 126,627 of NZ_VTLB01000005.1, read as the reverse complement.
GAGCAGGCCTCCGGCGCCATCAAGCTTTGGAATCACATCTTCCGAGACCCGGAACGCTTCGCCGGAGCCACGTTTGATCGGCAACTACGCCTTGCCATTCAGGACAGTGACCTGATCAGCTTGGATCAGTGCCACTACCAAGTGCTCGAACAGCCAGACGGCTACCACGGCGCCATGGAACCCGGCTGCAAGTGCATCGTGCAACGGAATGGCCAAGACACCGTGCTGGTGAGCAGCTTTCACTTGGAGGGAGACTCCCTCTCGACCCTCGATCGCGGCCATGACCCAGAAACGAATGAGCGCTGCTGGGGCTCGGTGGCAGGACCGTTCCGGTTCAAGCGAACCCAAAGCTGGACGGCCGACATGGCATCAGCCTGGGTGTGATGGAACCGCTGAGTGAAACGCAGGTGATCAAGGACCTCCGCCAGACGGAGGACCCTTCGGCGCAGTACTACGCCGCATGGTGGCTGGGGAAGATGCGCAGCCAGCACCCTGATGCCATCCCTCTTCTGCTCAGAGCTCTTGAGGCACTGGATGCCACGCCGATTGATCCAGAGCAACGCGGTGTCGCACTCAACGCGATCCGTGCTCTAGGTCTGCTCAGGGATACGAGAGCAGAAAAACCTCTTCTGGCGCTGCTGCACTCCAACGACTACACCGTGCGGGAGGAGGTGGTCCGCACGCTTGGTGCCATGGGCAGCTGTGAGGCTGTTGAAGACATCCGCGCTTTGCTAGCCAGTGGATTGGTGGGAGCAGGAGCTGAGCAGCCCTCATCCCCCTTGCTCAACGAACCCTGTGAAGCGCTGCTAGAAGCCCTCGGTGACATTGGTGATGGCAGCAGCAGCAACCTCGCCGTGATTCAGCCGTTCACAGAACACCCTCGGCCGTTGATCCGTTCAGCGGCCTGCCGAGCGCTGCTGCAGCTGACTGGTCGTGAGCACTGGGGTATGGAACTGAAAAAGCTGCTGAACCATCCAGAACCCCTAGTGCGCCGTGGCGCGCTGCTCGACCTCGGCGCTACCGGCTGGCTCGCCGCCGTTCCCTCGATCCGCTCGGCTGCCGTGGAACCCAGCCTCAAGCTGGTTGCACTCCGGGCATTGGCGGAACGCAACGACGACCCCAATGACGTCCTCGATGCAATGGATGGGCTGCTCTGATGACAACCACAGCATTGGACCAGGCGCTTCAGATGCTCGAGCGGGCCACCAGCACCCCTGAACTGGTCAAAGCAACGCAAGCCCTTTGTGCACTCAACGACCTTGAAGCCGCCAAGCCGCTCGTGAAGGTGCTGGGGTTCAACAATCCAGCGGTGGCAGCCGTGGCAACACAGGGGCTGATTCAACTGGGACGGGACATCGTTCCAACGCTGTTGGTGAGCCTGGATGCCCGCAATTACGGCGCACGGGCCTGGGTGGTGAAGGTAATTGCTGCCTTGCGGGATCCACGGGGTCTTGACCTCCTGGAGCATGCCCTTCAGGCCGACATCGCTCCAAGCGTGCGGCGCTCCGCAACCCGCGGCCTGGCGGACTTAGAGCTCAGTGAAGACGCAGCGCACGATCAGCTTGAGCGCTGTTTCGAGGGGCTGCTCAAAGCCGTGGGAGACGACGAATGGGTGGTGCGTTACGCGGCGGCTTACGGACTCGAGCAACGCTTGAACAGCGCGGCTGTGGTGTCGCACCTGGGCGCACAGGGCCGGGCGGCACTCAACCAGCTCGCGTCCGATGCGGAGGGTGTCAGGGTGGTTCAGCTGCGGGCCCTGAAAGCCCTCCAACGCCTCAACGCCGGATGACCCAGAAACTGTTGTTCGTCTGCCTCGGCAACATCTGCCGCTCACCAGCGGCCGAAGGCGTCTTCCTGCATCTGCTCGAAGAGCGTGGCCTCAGTGATCAGTTCGTGGTGGATTCCGCCGGAACGGGCGGATGGCATGTGGGCAATCCGGCGGACCGACGCATGCAGGCTGCAGCCAACCGTCGCGGCATTCAGCTGCCCAGCCGCGCACGACAGATCAGCCTCGACGATTTCTCGAGTTTCGATCTGGTGCTGACCATGGACGACGACAATCTCACGGCCGTCCAAGGACTGGCTCGCGAAGCCGGGCCTCGAGCAACGGCCAGCATCAAGCCAATGCTCAGCTACGCCCAGGGATTCTCCGAAACGGAGGTGCCTGATCCCTATTACGGGGGCGAGGCGGGCTTCGAGCATGTGCTCGACCTGCTCGAGGACGCCTGCGCCAACCTGCTCGACGAACTCAGCCCGCCGGCGTAGGCCAGGCTTCTTCGGCAACCCGAGAGCGGAACTGCCCCACCAAGGCATCGATCACAGCCTCAATGCTCATTCCATCGGTCACGAGCTCCACCGCATCCTCCGCCTGCACCAGGGGGGCCTCCTCGCGCGTGCTGTCGAGGTGATCCCGTTCGGCGATCTGTGCCTCGAGCTCAGATCGCTCAGGCACCGGGAAGCCCCGCTGCTCCAGATCCAGAGCACGGCGCCGGGCCCGCTCGCTCACTGTGGCCGTGAGGAACACCTTCAGATCCGCATCCGGAAAAACAGCGGTGCCGATGTCGCGACCTTCCGCCACCAAGCCACCCTTGGCACCCATCGCTTTCTGTTGAGCGGTCAGCGCTTGCCTGACGCAGCGGTGCGCGGCCACAGCCGAAACCGAGGCTGTGACATCCGGCGAGCGGATCGCTTCACTCACGTCCTGCCCATTCACCAACACCTGCTGGCCGCCACCGGGCAACGACCGCAGCTGAAGGTCGAGGTCGTTCAACAGCGGTGCAATGGACGCAGCATCCTGGGGGTCCACACCGTTCTGTTGCACCAACCAGGTCACCGACCGGTACATCGCGCCGGTATCGAGGTAGACCAGCCCCATCTGCTCAGCAAAGGCCCGGGTGACGGTGCTTTTGCCAGCACCGGCAGGGCCATCAATGGCAACAAGTGGCTGGCGGGTCATCAGGAAGACGTGATCGATCAAACGGGTCGTCCCGCAACGCACCGCCGCGGCCAACAGTGAGATGGCCGTTTCAGAGCCACAGGGCTGAAGGGTGAAGGGGGCGACCCTCTCTACATACTCCACCTCAAGCCCTGCTTCACCAAGGCGCTGGCGCACTGAGGTCTCGGGATCGTTTGGATCGGCACAACGCAACGCCGACGGCAGAGCAGCGGCTCGAGCCCGATCAGCACAGGAGAGGTACTGGTTGCGGGAGCTCAAGGCCAAACCATCGGGTTCACGAACGGTGGGAACGGCCCGCACTGCCACGTCCACATCGAGATCGGCCACCAGCCGGCGCAAGATCACCAGCTGTTGCCAATCCTTTTCACCCAGCCAAAGGCAGGACGGCTCCACCAGCTGCAGCAGCCGTGCCACGACCGTGACCACACCATCAAAGTGACCGGGACGGGAGGCGCCACAAAGATGGGTCTGCAGGGCTGCCTGTGCTGAGCGCGACACCGCTGACTGGAGCCCACTTGGATAGATGGCGTCGACACTCGGAGCCCAAAGGGCATGGGCACCAGAGCGTTCGGCTAAACCCCGATCCGCGTCGAGCGTTCGCGGGTAGCGATCAAAATCTTCAGCTGGCCCGAATTGGAGTGGGTTGACGAACACACTCACCAGCACAGGACCCCGAGCCGCAGCAAGGCGAATCAGTTCACCGTGGCCCTGATGCAACCCCCCCATGGTGGGCACGAATTGCAGGGGTCCACTGAGGTTGACCCGGAAGCTCTCCAGCTCGGCCTGGGTGGAGAGAACAACGCAGCTCAGCGCAGCACCTCAAGCTTGACCTGGGCGATTCCAGAGGCAGTCAAACCCAGATCAGAGGCAGCGCCATGGCCAAGGTCGATCACCCGGTGATCAATAAAAGGTCCGCGGTCGTTGATGCGAATCACGGCCGTGCGCCCATTCCAGAGGTTGGTCACGCGCACTTTGGTTCCAAAAGGAAGCGTGCGGTGAGCCGCCGTCATCGTGCCGGGCTTGTAGACCTCACCATTGGCGGTGCGGTTGCCGTAAAAACCGGGGCCGTACCAACTGGCCTCGCCGGTGATGACCTTCACGACTTCAGGTACGACCTTCAACTTCGGCTTGGGAAGTTCAGCAGCTGGAGGCGCAACGACCGGTCTGACCTCAGCAGGGGAGAGCGTTGCCTGGAGCTCGGAAGCCTGTGGCTCAGCGACCAGATCAAGGAAGTCAATGGACTCTGTTCCGTTGACCGAGAGGAAATCGCTGGCCACCACCGGCAGGAGTGCCGCACTCCCTGTAATCGCTCCGGAGAGCGTGGCCATCGTCAAAAGGACTCGCATGCAGAGCGGCGTAACCGAGAAATGGAGCAGAACTCGCAACTCCAAAGACGAGGCGTGCCTTCCTCAAAAGTTGCTGACGAACTTAAAAAAACTGCTCTTGAAAGAAAACTGGGCTCCATTGACCTGACCGGCACAGCCACCCAAGCCCGCCGCCACCCGCAATCCGCGTACCGACTGGCAGATCAACACAAGAACGCAAGTCCCCGCACATAAGCCACTAGCAATCAGCGGATAAGCACAGCCAATCAGATGCTGTGACGACAAGCCAAGCAGCACAAGATCCGCGGCATTGCAGGATCAGTGCATCGGATTCGTTCCATGGATTACAAGAGCGCTGGAGTTGATGTCGAAGCCGGGCGCGCTTTCGTGCAGCGCATCAAGGCGTCTGTGGAAGCCACCCACCGTCCAGAGGTCATCGGTGGCCTTGGCGGTTTTGGCGGACTGATGCGTCTTCCAGCCGGATTGCGCAAGCCCTTGCTGGTGTCGGGCACCGATGGCGTCGGGACCAAACTGGAGCTGGCCCAGGAGCATGGCAGCCATCACGGCGTGGGCATCGACCTGGTGGCGATGTGCGTCAACGACGTGATCACGTCGGGAGCAGCGCCGCTCTTTTTTCTGGATTACATGGCCACCGGCGCCTTAGCGCCATCGGCAATGGCCGAGGTTGTTGAAGGCATCGCCGATGGCTGCAGGCAAAGCGGCTGTGCCCTGCTCGGCGGCGAAACGGCCGAGATGCCAGGGTTCTACCCCCAGGGGCGCTACGACCTCGCCGGTTTTTGCGTGGCCGTCGTCGAAGAAGACAATCTCATTGACGGCCAACGCATCCAACCTGGCGACAGCGTGATCGGTGTGGCCAGCAGCGGCGTACACAGCAACGGCTTCAGCTTGGTGCGCAAGGTGCTGGAACAGGCCAACGCAAATGCGAACACTCTGTATGGCACCGACCAGCGCCCCCTGATCGGCGACTTGCTGGCGCCAACAACCCTGTATGCCGACCTGGTGCAGCACCTGCTGCAGAGCGGATGCGAGCTCCATGGCATGGCCCACATCACCGGCGGAGGGCTACCGGAAAACCTTCCGCGCTGCCTGCCAGAGGGCTGCTCTGCGCGCGTCGATGCCTCTAGCTGGACGAGGCCAACCCTCTTCCGTTGGCTGCAGGAGGCCGGAGACATTCCCGAACGGGACCTTTGGCACACGTTCAACCTCGGCATCGGCTTCTGCCTGGTGGTACCGGCGGGGAGCGAAGCCGCTGTGATCGAGCACTGCCGAAGCAAGAACCATCAGGCCTGGGTGATTGGCAACGTGACCTCCAACACCCCAGGCAGCACCGCAGTTCTCGAAGGTGTGCCCGCCTGATTGCGTCAGTTTCAGACGGGTTTACTGCAGCGGACCACCGGCCCAGAAGGGATCGAATAAGCTGAAACCATGCACATCGGAACTTTTTCCGATAGCGGCGTCAATACATCTTTTTTCAATGCCTTTTGATAAGCCCCAGCGCATTACGCGCCGTCGATCCTCTGCAGGTCCTGTTCCACCTCGGCGTCCTTTGCCTTCAGGACAGGACAGGCAGCAGGGCTACAGGCAGGGCGCACGACCAACATTTCTCACGCTCCGTGATCACGGCAAGGTCTTCGTGGCCGACATGCCCCACCTGTCGGATGGGCAGCTGGCTCACATCTGCAAGGAAGCCCAGGAGGTTTTGGAAAGCCTCGAACGGCGGATTCAAGACATGGAGCAGGAGCTCAGTCATGGTCCTCAGGAGCGCGACACCCTGATCAAGGCGTCCACCAAACGTGACGTCACACGCCGGTTCATCCGAGCCATTCAGGACGAACAGGAGCATCGGCAGAACAACCCTGCTCTGAGGAGCGCTGCAGGCGAATCGCTTCCGCGCACCTTTCTGGAGGTCGCCCGGCATCGACTGCCCGGAGCAACCTTTGATTCCTTGCTGCAGGAAGCTCTCGCCGCCTGCGCCAAGCAACAGGACACTCCCCCTGCCCCCACTCGCTTGGAACCCTCACAGGACAAGGTCATCCCGATTCGCAATGACGGGGACAGCCTCCCGGTGGTGGTGAGCCCAGCCCCTGAATCCGCCTCGGAGGCCTGAGCACAACACTCAGCGACTCTGAAAGGGATTGGCGGGCATCCGCTCGCTGCAACGGATCCGGGCCGCATCCAACCGCTGACGCTCCTCAGGTGACATCGACCATTGCAGTGCAGCGGCGACATCCCTGGCCTGCTCTGGAGTTCGCAGTCCCGGGATCGGCGTTGTGCCAAGAGCTCTGCACCAGTTCAAAGCAACTTGAACCATCGATGTCCCGTGTTCGATCGCGATGGCCTGGATCTCACTGCGCAACTCAAGACTGGCCGGAAGCAGGCGCCGGAACAAACGGCCTCTCAACCAGGTAGAAGGACGTCTCTCCTCAGCCCCGGGCGCACAACCCAGCACGCCGAAAGCCAGAGGGCTGTAGGCCAACACCTCCACATCAAGATCCCTGCTGACAGCGATTAACTCGCGCAGCTGATCATCCGCAGGCGCCAAGAGTGAACACTGCACCTGAATGCTGCACAGGGAAACGCCGCGTTCCAACAAACGGCGATGGATCAACACCAGGCGTTGAGGGCCAAGGTTGGACAGCCCCAACTCGTCCACACGGCCAGCCAGGACAAGCTCAGCCAAACCATCGAGAAGGCCTGTCTCCTGCCAGGGCGCGTAACGCGCCGTACTCCAGTGCAATTGCACGCGCCGCAGCTGCCCCTTGAGCCGCGTTCGACTGGCCTCGAAGGCAGCATCAAAGCCCCGACGCCCCCAGCGCCAGGGGAATGGGGCCAACTTCGTGGCCACCGTCAACTGGGATCGGCGCAGGGCTGGCAACTCGGCCATGAAGTCGCCCAGCAGCGCTTCGCTGCGTCCACTCAGGCTCCCCGTTCCATAGGAATCCGCGGTGTCGATCAAGTTGAGCCCAGAGCTGAGGGCCTGTCGAAACGTGGCGCGAAGTCGAGCGTCGTCCCGCTGGGGGTCATATCCCCAAACCGTCTTGTTGCCCCAGGCCCAGGTGCCGAAACCGATGCCGTTCAACGGAGCGATGCTGCTTCCAGCCATGATCGCCGTCGACCCATCCCGCTGCGTGATGACCGCATCCCCCACACAGGACCCTGCGAGATCGACCGATCAGGCCGTGGAGGGATCGACCGCAGACGAAGAACGCATCCTCTGCAACCACTGCCGCAGAACCGCCAGCAACGGCATTCGCTGCCTGGGCATGTGCGTCGCCGACAGCGATTACTAATGATCCACCTGTGGATGGCGTCACTGCTCTTCGCCGTTCCGGCGACGGGCAATCCATCGCAGGCCTTTGGCCGTCTGGAGTACAGGCCTGCCCGTTGCCGCATCGCCGTCGGGGGGCGTCCTTTGGCCTGCGAACGCCTGCAGATCAACGCAAACGGAAGCCGTGGCCTGCGGCTTCGTTTCATCGGAGACGATCAAGCAACGGGCGGCAGCTACCAGTTGAGCTTCGTCAGCCTTGATGGAGACCAAGGCAGTCCGCTCAGCTGCAACAACTCCGGCTGCCGCTTGGATTCACGCCGCTGGAGTGGGACCCTGCTCAGCACGTCATGGGTCCGCTTTGATGCCAGGGGACTCCCCACGGGCCTACCTGCAACCCGCACCGCCCAAGGGCGCTGCTGGATTGATGCCAACACCATCAGCTGCGAGAGTCACTCACGAAACGTTGCCGGCATGAGCGCGGAGGCTCAATTGTGATGAGGGTTCAAAGGCGGCACCCAGATTCGAACTGGGGATAAAGGATTTGCAATCCTCTGCCTTACCACTTGGCCATGCCGCCGCCCGGGAACAGCCGTCCCCATCAGGGGATCGTATCAGCCATGCCCCTTGCTCCCTGCTGTTTCTCTGCAACGGCCATGGGGAAGATCTGATCACCCTGCGGATCATCCAGGCCGTCCATCGGCGCGCACCGCGATGCCCCCTGACCGTGCTTCCTCTGGTGGGCGCCGGCCGGGTGTTTGATGCAGCAGTTCAGCAGGGATGGTTGACACGCTTGGGGCCGAAAGCGGCCCTGCCCAGCGGTGGCTTCAGCAACCAAAGCCTGAAAGGTCTGCTGGCAGACGTCAGGGCTGGGCTCCCCAGCCTGAGCTGGAGCCAATGGCGGTTGGTGCGCCGCCTGGGGCATGAGCGCCAATCCATCGTTGCCGTCGGCGATTTGCTGCCACTGCTGATGGCCTGGAGCAGTGGCGCTCCCTTCGGCTTCATCGGCACTCCCAAAAGCGACTACACGTGGCTCAGCGGTCCCGGACGGGCCAAAAGCGACTGTTACCACCGGCTCAAAGGCAGTGAGTGGGATCCCTGGGAATGGCGCTTGATGCGCTCGCGCCGCTGTCAACTGGTGGCCATGCGTGATCGGCTCACGGCCCGTGGCTTGCAACGCAAGGGCGTGGACGCTCTGGCGCCGGGCAATCCGATGATGGATGGCCTTCAAATCCAACCGCTGCCATCGGCCCTGGAACGCTGCCGCCGCGTGCTCTTGCTCTGCGGAAGTCGCATGCCGGAGGCCCAGCGCAACCTGCGGCGGTTGGTGCGCAGCGCTATGGCGCTGCCCGGACGTGTACCGATGGCACTGCTCATGGCCGTGGGCGCCCAACCCGATGCAGAGGCCCTGAGCGACAGTCTTGAACAACTGGGTTTTCGACGCAGCCTTCCGCCTTCGGATCAACTGGGTGCCGAAGCCTGCTGGGTGAAAGGAGCCTGCTTGGTGCTGATCGGGCGAGGTTGCTTTGACCGATGGGCCGGCTGGGCCGAAGCCGGCATCGCCACCGCCGGAACGGCGACGGAACAACTTGTGGGCCTGGGCATTCCGGCTCTGTCCCTGCCGGGACCAGGGCCGCAGTTCAAGCCGGGCTTCGCCCGCCGTCAGAGCCGCCTGCTGGGGGGAGCGGTTCGTCCTTGCTCTGACGAATCCGAGCTCACCAAACGGCTCGAAGTCCTCCTGGCTGACGCGGCACTCCGCTCCCACCTGGGAAGGATCGGTACGCAGCGGATGGGGCCAGCAGGGGGAAGCGATCAGCTGGCACGACTGATCCTGGATCGCTTCAACGGATACTGAAGGTCCCCGGTTGGTTGCGATGGCCGCGATTCAGGACCCCACCCTCGTCAAACTTTGTGCCCAGTTGGCCAGTCGACTGAGCATCAGTCTTGCCAGTGCCCGACGCCAGGTGGAACAGGCCGCGGCCCGTGAAGGTCACCGCGATGTTGAAGGACGGCGAGCGATGGCTGAATCCATGCTGGCCGCCCTCGACAAGGACAACGGTGTCCACGCCCGTCAGCTGGACGCATTGCTCGAGAACAGCGAAGGCGACGGCAACTTCATGCTGGAAGACTGAGCTCCAGGCTCAGTGCTCAAAGATCTGGTGAAAACGCAGCCGATCCAACTCGGCAACCACCGGAACGCATTGAAAGCAGCGCTGCGCCAGATCCCAACGTCCTTCCCGCCGCAACATATGCTCCAAGCGCTCTCGGGCTGGCAGCAGGTAGCGGACGTCGTTGGCGGCATAGGCCAGCTGGACATCCGTGAGTTCGTCAACCCTGCCCCAGTCACTGCTCTGGGCGCCCTTGTCCAGCTCAACACCGACCAATTCCATGACCAGATCCTTAAGGCCATGGCGGGGGGTGTATGTGCGGCCGAGCCGACTGCCGACCTTGGTGCAGAACACTGGATTCACTGCAATTCCCAAACCAGCGGCCAGCGCGGCCACATCGAAACGGGCGAAGTGAAACACCTTCTCAACCGTGGACGCCTCAAACAGACGCTTGAGGTTGGGTGCCTCGGTCTGGCCCAGGCCAATGCGGACGCAGACCACACGGTCCTCGGCGTCGGCGATCTGAACCAGGCAAAGCCGATCACGGCCATGGATCAGCCCCATCGCTTCGGTGTCAACGGCAAGCCGCGGGGACTGCAGGTAGCGCTCCGTCCAAGCTGCATCGAGATCGCGATCAAAGACGGCGAATTCCGCTGGGGATGACGACTTCTCAGCCATGACTTCAGGAAGGGATGGGGCCAGTGTGGCCAACCGCCTCCACAGCAAGTCTCAAGACTCTCCTCTTGAATCTCGAAATTAGATCGTTTTTGATTAGAGAAGTTGTCCCGCCCCTGTGTTCTCTCGCAGAAAGCCTTCGCGCACCTGTCTGGCAGACATCGAGCAGTACTTCCATCAGCCGCCGCCGCAATTCCTCGACCTGGAACTGGCTGTCTGCTGGATCCTCGAGTGCTTGCTCAAAGACGACAACTACCCATCCGCACTCCTGCAGAAACTGATCCGGGAGGAGCCACAACTGCGGCTTTCTGAAACCGTCCTGCAACAGGCCCTGGAGTTCCTTGAGCAACAGGGCTCGATCAGCAGTTACACCCAACGCTGCCCGAGTCGCGGGCGGCCCCGGCGCATGCTCCACCTTGAATCTGATGCACGGAGCGAAGCAGAGCGGCTGATGCAGCCCTGGCGCAGCTGGCTGAACTCCCACCGGTTCGCTTTGAACTAGGCGATTCAGCCTGCTCAAGGCTTAAAAAGGGTTATCACCACCGGGATGCCATGCCTGCAGGATTCCAATCCACCCTCCTGCTGACTGTTCTGCTGGCGATTGGTCTGGTGTTCTTTCTGCGTGCAGCCAGCAAAGATCGAACCACAGTGGTGGATGTGATATCCCCCCAACCCCCGATCACCGTGCTCGATGGGCTCAGCACCTGGCTGGAAGACCGCGGTTGGAGCCGAGATGGCGGCGATGCAGAGCGTCAGGTGCTCCGCTTCAAGGGGAAAGTGGCCTCCAGCCAACCCCTGGCCGTGTTGCTGTCGGGACTGGCGGCGATTGGCTCCGCCTGCTTCGGCTTGGTCCTGCGTCAGCTGGCACCTCAACTGCACTGGTGGCCTCTTCTGCTGATCGGCTTGGGCCCTTTGGCAGGCGCCCTCTACACGCGACGAGCCGCTCGCACAGAAGCCCTGGAACTGCAATTGCTACCGGCCCCCGAGGGAGAGGGCAGCGCCATTCGTCTACGGGCCCATCGGGACGAACTGATCGCCATCGAACTGGAACTGGCTGAGACCCTGCAACTCGCCAGTGATGGGTCCCTGCTCTCCTCCCCGATCTGAACCATGCGTCTGCCGGCCTGGATGCAACGCCGTCGCTTTGCCTCAGGGCTTGCCATCACAGGCCTGTCGCTGGCAACCCTCGCGATGACCAAGGCTGCGGAACAACACAACTGGCTTGGCACAGCCGAGCCCAGCAACGAACCAGCGGAGCAACCCGCACCGGAACAGCCAGACCCCTGTCCCTCGCCCACCACGCCAGACCCCCTGCTAGGCCCACGCACCAAGAAACCCGGGAGCTGGGTCGGCCGAAGCCCTGTTCAATCCAACCTGCCGATCGTCGTTATGGCAGGGCACGCCGACTCCCAGGGCACCGTCAGTCCCGGAACCCCGGGATATGCCGTGGATCAGCAAAACCGTCCGCCGATGCAACCGGGCATTCGCGATGAGCTGTTCTGGAACCGCCAGGTTCAGGCCGCTGTGGTGAGCCAAGGCCAAGCCCATGGCTTGAACATCCGCGCCTACACCCCTCCTTCCATCAGCATCGCGAACGACAACGACCCCAGCACCAACTGGTCGAAGGCCAAAGTGTTTTCGGAGCGTGGTGAATACGTTCTGGAGATCCATTTCGATGCCTATCGGCCCCATGGCTTCGGCTCCGGTCTGATTCCTGTGCTCGCGAATGTGCGTGAACTGAACGTCGTCGATGAAAGCCTGGCCCAGGCGTTTGGGCGCTACCCACGACTTTTCCGCGGAGGCCTTGGCGGTCCGCGTCGCGGCATCGGAATTCTTGAAATCGCCATGCTTGAGCCCCCCCTGGAGACGAAACTGAGGGATCCGAGCTCAAGGGAGCACACGGTGAACTGCCTTGCCGAGCGCGTGGTGAATGCGCTCGTCCAAGGCGTCAGTTAGTTGATCGCGCCATGGGGGCGGCAGCGCTCATCGAGCGAGGCATCACCGAGCCAATCCTGAGGCTTGGTGAACAGTTCAGTTAGCAGGGCCTCCCGTGATCCAGCCTCTGCGGTGTAGCCGTACTCCCAACGCACCAGCGGGGGCAGAGACATCAAGATCGACTCCGTCCGTCCATTGGTCTGCAGGCCAAAGATCGTGCCGCGGTCCCAAACCAGGTTGAACTCCACATAACGGCCCCGGCGATAGAGCTGAAAGTCCCTCTCGCGATCGCCATAGGCCATCGGATGACGCTTCTCGACGATGGGGGCATAGGCGGGCAAGAAGGCTCTGCCATTTGCCTGCCCCAAGGAGAACAGCTGCTCCCAACTCAACGGCCGAGCTCCCAAACGGGCTGACACCTGAGCCGCAGGACCGGAGGGATCCTGGCCCTTGTAGAGCGTGCCGTTGGCATCTTGGTAGTCGTAAAAGATGCCGCCAACGCCGCGGGTTTCATCGCGGTGCTTCAAATAGAAGTACTCATCGCACCAGGGCTTGAAGACCTTGTGCAGATCCGGGTGAACCGAATCACAGGCCGCCTGATGGGTGCGATGGAAGTGACGGGCGTCGTCGAGGAAGGGGTAGTAGGGGGTCAGGTCGGCACCCCCGCCAAACCACCACACTGGGCCAGCCTCGAAGTAGCGGTAGTTGAGGTGAACCGTCGGGATGTAGGGATTGCGCGGATGCAGCACCATCGAGGTTCCCGTGGCGAACCAGGGATGTCCCTTCGCTTCCGGACGCTGCTTGAGGATCGACGGGGGCAGTTCTTCCCCTTGAACCTCGGAGAAATTCACGCCGCCTTGTTCGAAGACGCGGCCCTCACGCATCACCCGGGAGCGCCCACCACCCCCTTCAGGCCTGACCCAACTTTCCTCAACGAAGCGGCCTTCACCATCAAGCGCTTCAAGGCCCGCACAGATTTCGTCCTGAAGCCCCATCACCATCGCCCGGGCCCGTTCTCTGGAATCGCTGGGGGGCAGTTCAAGGGGAGGCTTGCTGACACCCACGTCCTGGCGTCCGAGGACGCGGCGAATCAGGGAGCGAACCATGTGTCAGAGACTGGAGACATCGAAACCTAACCAGGTCACCCCAGACCTGGACAAGCATCCGTCAGGGACTGTCACGGGCGGCGCCCCTAGGATCCGGCTTGCCTTGATGAAACGGATGACCCCGGTCGAGCAGGCCAACCAAGCCCTCCAGCAAGTCAAAGATGCCGGCAGTGGCAAAACGGCCCTGGAGCTCGGCTGGATCGAACAGATTCGTATCACCCCTCCTCGGGCAGTGTTTCGCCTCAGCCTTCCAGGCTTCGCCCAAAGCCAGCGTGACCGCATCGTGGCTGAGGCACGGGGCGCTCTGATGGCGCTCGATGGCATTGATGACGTGCAGATCGAGATCGGCCAACCGCCAAGCCAGGGGGGCATTGGCCAAGCCGGCCATGGTCAGCCGGCTGAACGCCAGTCGATCCCCGGCGTCCGCCAGGTGATTGCAGTGAGCAGCGGCAAGGGCGGCGTCGGCAAGAGCACCGTCGCCGTCAATCTGGCCTGCGCCCTCGCCCAGTCCGGCCTGCGGGTGGGACTCCTTGACGCCGATATCTACGGGCCGAACGCACCCACCATGCTGGGCGTCGCAGACCAAACGCCGGAGGTACAGGGCAGCGGCGATCAGCAGCGGATCGTCCCGATCGAGACCTGCGGCATCGCCATGGTGTCGATGGGTCTGCTGATCGACGATCACCAACCTGTGATCTGGCGCGGCCCGATGCTCAACGGCATCATTCGGCAGTTCCTGTATCAGGCCGAATGGGGTGAGCGGGACGTTCTCATCGTTGATCTGCCGCCCGGCACCGGTGATGCGCAGCTCTCCCTGTCCCAAGCAGTGCCGATGGCCGGTGTTGTGATCGTGACCACCCCCCAACAGGTTTCGCTGCAAGATGCCCGACGGGGTCTCGCCATGTTCCGGCAGATGGGCATTCCCGTCCTCGGCGTGGTGGAGAACATGAGCGCCTTCATCCCTCCGGACCGTCCCGACTGCCGCTATGCCCTCTTCGGCAGTGGCGGCGGCGCCCAACTCGCCGCGGACTACGACGTTCCCCTACTGGCTCAGATCCCCATGGAAATGCCTGTGCAGGAAGGCGGTGACACGGGACGACCGATCGTGATCAACCGCAGCGACTCCGCCAGCGCCGCTGAGTTCAAGGGCCTCGCTGAAGCTGTGCTCCAGGCCGTCACTCAGCCCGTCTGACGATGTTCAGCCGACGTGACCGCCGCAGATCGCACCGGGAGTGGGTGCTCTGGGGTGTTCCGCTCGGGATGATCACCATCGCAGGGGTGCTGATCGCCAGCACCCAACGCCAGGCGGACTATGCCGACTGGTATCACCACTGGATCACCGCGGCCTTCGGAGTGCTGCTGGCGCTGGGACTGGAACGGCTGCCGCTGCAGCGTCTCCAGCCTCTTTTGGTTCCCGTCTACGCCCTAACAGTGATCAGCCTTGTGGCGGTGCGCGTCATTGGAACTACAGCGCTGGGCGCCCAACGCTGGATCAGCATTGGCGGGGTTCATGTTCAACCATCGGAATTCGCCAAGATCGCAGCGATCCTGCTCGTGGCAGCGGTGTTGTCGCGACACCCAGTGGAACGACCGATTGATCTAATGCGCCCGCTCGGGGTAATCGCGGTGCCTTGGCTGCTGGTGTTCATCCAGCCTGATCTCGGCACATCGCTCGTGTTCGGCGCCCTGATGCTCACGATGCTGTATTGGTCGGGGATGCCAATCGAGTGGGTAATTCTGTTGTTATCACCCCTGGTGACGGCCCTGCTCTCAGGCCTTCTCCCGTGGGCCATGGGCCTCTGGATCCCGCTGATGGTGGTTCTTGCCTACCGCTCCCTGCCCTGGAAACGGCTGGCGGCGACAGCAACCCTGGCCGTCCACGGCGCCATGGCGGCTGTGACGCCATGGCTCTGGATGCATGGTCTAAAGGACTATCAACGGGACCGTTTGGTGCTTTTCCTCGACCCCAGTCAGGATCCATTGGGCGGGGGCTATCACCTGCTCCAGAGCACCGTGGGCATTGGTTCAGGCGGCGTCTTGGGCACAGGTCTTCTTCAAGGACAACTGACCAAACTTCGTTTCATCCCTGAACAGCACACCGATTTCATCTTCAGCGCCCTGGGCGAGGAAACCGGTTTTGTTGGCTGTCTTCTGGTGGTTCTTGGCTTTGCAGCCTTGATGGCTCGATTGCTCCAGATCGCGCGCAATGCCCGCACCGACTTCGAATCACTCGTGGTGATCGGGATCGGCACGATGCTGATGTTCCAGGTGGTGGTCAACATCTTTATGACCATCGGCCTGGGCCCCGTCACAGGGATCCCCCTGCCCTTCCTCAGCTATGGACGCTCAGCCATGGTGGTGAACTTCATCGCGCTCGGCCTCTGCCTGTCGGTGGTCCGGCAAAGCCGTCGCTCCTTGGCGCAACTCCGTTGACCGGGCCATCCTTCACCGACCTGCGGCAACGACTTGCGCAGGACGTGCCCCAGGGCCGCTGCGATGAGATTGGTGTCCGGCGGCTTTGGTGGGCTGCTCTGGAAACCCTGCAACAGAACCTGCTCGAGCAGGGCATTGAAGGCGGAATCTGGCTGGCTGCCCCCCTGCCGGCTCTCTATGAACCGGAGTTGCTCAAACATCTGCAGGGATGGGTGTGGGCTCCAGATCAACTGGATCAACTGAGTCCGCATCCAACGGCACTGCCGGGACGGTCCAGCAGCGATGAGCACGGCCCCCTGCGGGGATTCCAACGCTTGTCCCTGCGCTCCGACGACGGGGATGACCCCCTGCTGCTGGTGATCACGCCCGAGGTCCAGGTGGCCCTTGCCCTGCATGGACAAGCCCAGAAGCGTCAGCTGCTGATGCGTTGCGACCCGGCAACGCTCAGTGACATTCTGGTTCTCCTGGGGCGGCGGTTGGAGCACCAGTCACCAGCGCAGGCCGAGCAGCTGCGCAAAGCGCTCGAATCGATCGGCTCCCTGCAGAGCAATGGAGCCTGGTCAGAACAGTTCTGGCCACGTCTCACCGAGCGGCTCACCGCCACAGCCCCCGGGCTGATGCTGCAACCCATCCAGGCTGAGCGCCCACCGGAAACTCCCAGCCATGGCGATCTGAATTTGCTGGAAGCGATCACCCATGAGGTGCGAACACCTCTAGCAACGATCAGAACACTGATCCGCTCTCTGCTGCGGCGAAAGGATCTGGCTGATGTCGTTGTGAATCGCTTGCGGCAGATCGATGTGGAATGCAGCGAGCAGATCGACCGATTTGGCCTGATCTTCCATGCCGCTGAACTGCAACGGGAACCCAATGAAGCCAATCTGGCCCGCACGGATTTGCAGGCCATGCTGAGCGCCCTTGCGCCCAGCTGGACGGAGCAGCTGGATCGTCGCGGGATCGCCCTGGAGCTGGATCTCACCGTTGACCTGCCGGCAATCCTCAGTGACTCCCGGCGACTGGAACCGATGCTCGGGGGTCTGATCGACCGCAGCACTAGGGGGCTCCCCTCCGGCAGTCAGCTCACCCTTCACCTCCAGGCAGCGGGTCCGCGGGTGAAGCTTCAGCTGCATGTGGAGCATCCCGACAGGAGCCAAACCGCGGAGGCCGGCCCGGCTCCCCAGCGCGAAGACGTGGGGACCGTCCTGAGCTGGGATCCGAGCACCGGAAGCCTGCAACTAAGCCAGGATGCGACCCGCCAGATGATGGCCAGCCTGGGGGGGCGCTATCAGCCCAGGCGAGACCGCGACATCACCGTTTTCTTCCCGGTGCACACCCCCGGAGAGTGATTGGTTTGTTGACGGGTGTGAAGCTTGCTTTCGGAGGTCAAAACAGGCCCCAATGACGGTGCTACTTTCCAGCCATAACGGCTCTTGTGGATTCTTTCAGCCATGGCAGCAACGGCGTTGAACGGTCAACTTCCTCAGCACATCGCCAGCACGGGCGGCCTTCTGAACTCTGCGGAGACCGAAGAGAAATACGCGATCACCTGGACCAGCAAGACAGAACAGGCTTTTGAGCTCCCCACCGGTGGCGCCGCTCTGATGAATTCAGGTGAAAACCTGATGTATTTCGCTCGCAAGGAACAGTGCCTCGCCCTCGGCACCCAGCTGCGCACGAAGTTCAAGCCCCGGATCGAGGACTACAAGATCTACCGGATCTACCCCGGTGGTGACACCGAGTTCCTGCATCCCAAGGATGGTGTGTTCTCCGAGAAGGTGAACGAAGGTCGTCCCATGGTGGGCCACAACCCCCGTCGCATTGGCCAAAACGTCAACCCCGCCAATATCAAGTTCAGCGGCCGCAACACCTTCGACGCCTGATTCCTCAAAATCAAGACCCGGAGGTCATGATCACCGGGTCTGGGCTGCGATGATCAGGTCATGTTCAGTCCCGATCGCGACGCCTTTCATCAGGCTGTTTGCAGTGGTGCCAACCTGATTCCTCTGGCTCAGAGTTGGCCCGCCGATCTTGAAACACCCCTCACCACCTGGATCAAGGTGGGCGATGGAAGACCTCCAGGCGTGCTGCTGGAGTCTGTCGAGGGTGGTGAAACCCTGGGGCGATGGAGTGTGATCGCCTGTGATCCTCTCTGGACGGCGTCGGCCCGGAAGGATCGTCTGACGCGCACCTGGCGCGACGGTCGTGAAGAGACGTTGAACGGCAATCCATTCGAATCCCTGCGCGACTGCCTCACGCCTTACTCCTGCGTCAACCTGCCGGGCCTCCCTCCGCTTGGACAGCTCTATGGCGTTTGGGGCTACGAACTGATCCAGTGGATCGAACCCACCGTCGCTGTTCACCCTCGAGCTGCTGCCGATCCCCCGGATGGGATCTGGATGTTGATGGACGCGATCCTGATTTTTGATCAGGTGAAACGACAGATCACCGCCGTCGCCTTCGGCGACCTCTCCAACGGGGCGGATGAGGAGCAGGCCTGGCAAACCGCTATCGGACGGATCGAAGCCCTGCGCCAGCGGATGGACGCACCTCTGCCCGCCGTCAAACCACTGACCTGGGACGCAAGCAGCAAAGAGCTTCCCGCAGTGCGCTCCAACCGCAGCCGCGATGAATTCGAAGCCGCCGTCGACACCGCCAAGGAACACATTGCAGCAGGCGATGTGTTCCAACTGGTGATCAGTCAGCGCCTGGAAACCGAGGTACCTCAATCACCCCTGGAGCTTTACCGAAGTCTGCGGATGGTGAATCCATCCCCTTACATGGCGTTCTTCGACTTTGGGGACTGGCAACTGATTGGCTCCAGTCCAGAGGTGATGGTTCAAGCCGAACCGGCTGCTGATGGCATCCACGCCAGCCTGCGGCCCATCGCCGGAACTCGGCCCCGCGGCGCCACGCCCCTGGAGGACCGCGAGCTGGAAGCTGACCTGCTGGCCGATCCCAAGGAACGGGCAGAGCACGTGATGCTGGTTGATCTGGGCCGCAATGACCTCGGCAGGGTTTGCCAGCCCGGAAGCGTGGCGGTGCAAGACCTGATGGTGATCGAGCGCTACTCCCACGTGATGCACATCGTCAGCCAAGTCGAAGGACGCCTGGGCCCGACGCACGATGTGTGGGATCTGCTGATGGCGGCTTTTCCCGCCGGCACCGTCAGCGGCGCACCGAAAATCCGTGCGATGCAACTCATCCACGATCTTGAGCCCGATGCGCGTGGCCCCTATTCCGGGGTCTACGGATCCGTTGATCTGGCCGGGGCCCTCAACACGGCGATCACGATCCGCACCATGGTGGTACAACCCCGCGATGGCGGAGGATGCCAGGTCAAAGTGCAGGCCGGTGCCGGCGTTGTTGCCGATTCACAGCCGACGGCAGAGTTTGAGGAAACCCTGAACAAGGCCCGGGGAATGCTGACCGCACTGGCGTGCCTGAATCCACCGGAATGACAGCGCACCCCCTTCTTCTGAAAGGCTTCGAGGTGGAACTGTTTACCGGTCAAACCAACGGAGCCAATGTGGGCGTCGCCACCGACGTGGCCAGGGAACTGCCTGGCTTCGTGACAGAACCGGACTGTCGCAATCTCGAATACGTCACCGACCCGATCCGGGATTACGCCGAACTGCCCGAGGCGTTGCTTGCTCCCCGGCGGACGCTGCGGCGGTGGCTACAGGAAAGGGAGCTGACGCTTCTCCCCGGCAGCACCATGAGCCTGGGTAACAGCAGCCGATTCGAACGATCTGACCCCGACAACGCCTACCACGCTCTGATTGAACAGCTGTACGGCACCAGAGTCGTGACAGCCAGCATTCACATCAACCTCGGGATCACAGATCTCGACTGGTTGTTTGCAGCGGTCCGGCTCGTGCGCTGCGAAGCGGCTCTGCTGCTCGCCCTCAGTGCCAGTTCTCCCTTCTTGGATGGGCGCAGCACCAACAACCACTCCCAGCGATGGCACCAATTCCCCATAACGCCGCCTGCGGTTCCTCTCTTTAGGGATCACGAGCACTACATCCAGTGGGTGGAGGAGCAACTGGCCACGGGTGCCATGCGCAACGAACGTCACCTGTGGACATCCGTTCGGCCCAATGGTCCACGGCGCCCCTACGACCTCAACCGGTTGGAGTTACGGATCTGTGATCTGGTCACCAATCCCCATGAGCTGCTAGCGATCACCTGTCTGCTGGAGCTGAGGCTGCTGGCCCTCAAAAACAACATCGAAAGCCTCGATCCCCTCTGCAGCAGCTCCCTATCCGCCGACGAACTGGTTCAACTGGCCGACAGCAATGACGCCGCCGTCGCCCGATCCAGCCTGAACGCTGAACTCCGGCATTGGCAGGATGGTCGTGCCATCAGTTGCAGGGACTGGCTGCTGGAGCTGATTGATCAGATGGCTCCCCTGGCCGAATCACTCCAGCTCAGCGCCTGCTTGAAGCCTTTGCATGGCCTGCTCGCCGATGGGAATCAGGCCATGCGCTGGGAAACGGCGCATAGCCAAGGCCAATCCATCGAAGACCTGCTTCAAAAAGGTATCCAGCGGATGGAGAAGGAGGAAGGGATCTCCACCGGGGAAGCCTGTTTGGGATGATCATGTCGAGTTCGTCGCAGCGTGGAGACTTCATGCCCGAGTCCACCACCCCTGTCTCCGAGCAAGAGACTGCACGCATAAGCGGTGGCGGATCCGGCGCAGGGCAGCTTCTTCAGCACCGTCTTGATCTGATTGAAGACCTCTGGAAGTCGGTGCTGCGCAGTGAGTGCCCACCAGAGCAGAGCGAACGTCTGCTGAGGCTCAAACAACTCAGTGACCCCGTCTCTCTGGAAGGGCGGGACGGCGACAGCACGAGCGAGGCGATCGTCGAGCTGATCAAGGCCATGGACCTTTCGGAGGCCATCTCAGCGGCCCGTGCCTTTTCGCTGTATTTCCAGCTCATCAACATCCTTGAGCAACGGATCGAGGAAGACAGCTACCTCGAGAGCCTCAGGCCCAATCCCAGTACTGACACGGCCCAACGGGATGCCTTTGATCCCTTTGCTCCGCCCCTCGCCAACCAAACCGATCCAGCCACCTTTGGAGAAGTGTTCGAGCGGCTGCGTCGCATGAACGTCCCCCCCGCACAGGTGGAGCACCTGCTGCGGGAGCTGGATATCCGTCTGGTGTTCACCGCCCATCCCACGGAGATCGTTCGGCACACAGTGCGTCACAAGCAACGACGTGTGGCCAACTTGCTCCAGCAACTTCAATCAGACACCCCTCTCGCGCATCAGCTGCGCGAGGACTGTCGCGACCAACTGGAAGAGGAAATCCGACTGTGGTGGCGGACCGATGAACTCCACCAGTTCAAACCCACCGTGATCGATGAGGTGGATTCAACCCTGCACTACTTCCAGCAGGTGTTGTTTGAAGCGATGCCGAAACTGCGCAAGAGGCTGATTACTGCCCTGCATCGCCACTACCCCGATGTCCAGGTCCCCCAGGCGTCGTTCTGCACCTTCGGCTCCTGGGTGGGCTCCGATCGGGACGGCAATCCCTCGGTGACACCCGACATCACCTGGCGAACAGCCTGTTACCAGCGTCAGCTGATGCTGGAGCTGTACATCCACTCCGTCCAGTCACTCCGGCAGCAGCTGAGCATCTCCATGCAATGGAGTCAGGTGGCACCATCACTGCTGGAGTCGCTGGAGATGGATCGACTCCGGTTCCCAGAGATCTACGAGCGCAGAGCAGCGCGATACCGACTGGAGCCCTACCGGCTGAAGCTCTGCTACGTGCTCGAAAAGCTTGAGAGGACGCTTGCCCGCAACAACCAGTTGTCGGAGGCAGGCTGGCAGATGCCCTGTGAAGCCCTGGCCGATCCCCAGGACGGACTCGGCGGAGCCGATGTTCTCCACTACACCTCGGTGGATCAGTTCCGCAGTGACTTGGAGTTGGTCCGCAACAGCCTTGTGAGCACCGAATTGAGCTGCGAACAGCTCGACACGCTGCTGCACCAGGTGCACATCTTTGGGTTCTCGCTGGCCAGCCTTGATATCCGTCAGGAGAGCACCCGCCACAGCGATGCGATCGATGAACTCACCCGCAACTTGGAACTGCCCCAGGCCTACGGGGACATGGACGAAACGGAGCGGATGGCATGGCTCCTCCAGGAGCTGCAGACCCGCAGACCCCTGATTCCGCCAGCCGCAAGTTGGTCGGAGCCAACAGCAGAGACTTTGGCGGTGTTCCGAATGCTGCAGCGCCTCCAGGAGGAGTTCGGTCCACGGATCTGCAACTCCTATGTAATTTCGATGAGCCACACGGCATCGGATCTCTTGGAGGTTCTGCTGCTGGCGAAAGAGGCGGGCCTGGTGGACCCGCCGAACAAACGTGCTTCCTTACTGGTGGTGCCGCTGTTCGAAACCGTGGAGGATCTCCAACGGGCCCCTGCGGTGATGGAAGGGTTGTTTAAAACGCCGCTCTACCGCGAACTCCTACCGGTTGCAGGCCAACAGAAACAGCCGCTGCAGGAGCTGATGCTGGGCTACTCAGACAGCAACAAGGATTCCGGCTTTCTCTCCAGCAACTGGGAGATTCACCAGGCTCAGATCGCACTTCAGGAGCTCGCCAGCCGCCAGGATGTGGCGCTTCGCCTCTTCCACGGCCGCGGTGGGTCTGTCAGTCGAGGCGGAGGGCCGGCTTACCAGGCGATCCTGGCCCAACCCAGCGGCACGCTGCAGGGCCGGATCAAAATCACCGAACAGGGTGAAGTACTGAACTCCAAGTACAGCCTGCCCGAGTTGGCGCTGTACAACCTGGAGACCGTGACCACCGCCGTGGTTCAGAACAGCCTCGTAACCAACCAGCTGGATGCGACACCAAGCTGGAATCAGCTGATGAGTCGCCTCTCCACCCGTTCAAGGGAGCATTACCGGGCGTTGGTTCACGACAATCCTGATCTGGTGGCGTTTTTCCAGCAGGTCACACCGATCGAGGAAATCAGCAAGCTGCAGATCTCCAGCCGACCGGCCCGACGCAAAACCGGTGCAAAGGACCTGTCCAGTCTGCGGGCGATTCCCTGGGTCTTCGGTTGGACCCAGAGTCGGTTCCTGCTGCCGAGCTGGTTTGGCTTCGGCACGGCGCTGTCGGAAGAAGTGGGCAGTGATTCCGAACAGCTCGACCTGCTGCGGCGCCTCCATCAACGTTGGCCGTTCTTCCGGATGCTCATTTCCAAAGTGGAAATGACCCTCTCCAAGGTGGATCTCGACCTGGCCCATCACTACATGAACAGCCTGGGGCACCCCGAACAACGGGAGGCCTTTGAAGCGATCTTCCAGGTGATCGCCAAGGAATATGAACTCACCCGCAAACTGGTTCTGGGAATCACAGGACAGAACCGACTGCTGGGCGCTGATCAAGGGCTGCAGTTGTCTGTTGATCTGCGCAACCGCACCATCGTTCCCCTGGGCTTTCTTCAGGTTGCACTTCTGAAGCGGCTGCGGGATCAGAACCGGCAACCGCCCATGAGCGAAACACCGGGTGCACCGGAAGACACCCGCACCTACAGCCGCAGTGAACTACTTCGAGGTGCGCTACTCACCCTCAACGGCATCGCAGCCGGCATGCGAAACACCGGTTGACCCACTGTGCTGTCGTTCCTTCAACAACCCTCGATTCCGCCCTTGCCTGAGGGAACGCGACTCGAAACATCGACCCCTCCCACTTCTCATCAGCTCAACACCCTGCTGATGTCCTGCGGGGAATCAACCCACCCTGAGGAACGCTGGGAGCTCGCCCTTAAGCGCAGCCTGTGGCAAATCAGCATCCTGGATGAGGCGAATGGGGAACTGATCGGGTTTGTGCGGGCCACCAGTGATCTGGCCCTCAACGCCAATCTTTGGAACCTGGCCGCAAAACCCGGGCCGAACCAAGGGGCCCTTTTTGCCGTTCTTGTGCACCGTGCCCTGCAGATCCTGCGCCGGGATCTGCCGGGCTGCAGCCTTTCGATCTCGGCCCCTGCAGATGCATTGGAGGCTCTCAAACAGCAGGGTTTCCTGATTGATCCCAATGGCATCCGCGCCATGGGACTCAGCCTGAGCTGAGACGTAAGGATCAAACACGAGCATGGAGGGACTCGAACCCCCGACCCTCAGAACCGGAATCTGATGCTCTATCCAACTGAGCTACATGCCCACTGATCGGCGTTAAGCCGCAGTGATATCGAGCGGCAACCGTCCCGATACAAGTACCTTACTCACTGGTCGCCCCAGCACCCATCCGGCTCCACAGGCTCCAACTGCAGGGCTTCCGGAACCACACCGTTCTGCAGCTGGAACTGACGCAGCCACGTCTGCTGGTGATCGGACCCAATGGCATTGGCAAGTCCAACCTGCTCGAGGCGGTTGAGCTGCTTGGCAGCCTGCGCTCCCATCGCTGCAGCAATGATCGGGACCTGATTCAGTGGGACACACCCCAGGCCCTGATCCGGGCCGACGTGGGAGATGGGGATCGCCTGGAACTGGAACTGCGGCGCCAGGGAGGCCGTCAGGCCAGACGAAACGGAAAGCTGCTGGATCGCCAGCTCGACCTGATTGGACCACTGCGCTGCATCGGCTTCAGCGCCCTCGATCTTGATCTGGTGCGGGGCGAACCCGCCCTACGCCGCCAGTGGCTGGACCGGGTGGTGCTGCAGCTTGAACCGGTGTATGCCGATCTGATGGCACGGCTGAACCGGTTGTTGCGACAGCGCAGCCAGCTCTGGCGCCAAAGGCAGATCTCCAGTGCCGAACGCCATGCACTTCTCGACGCGTTTGACGTTCAGATGGCGCTGGTGAGCACCAGGATTCACAGGCGACGGCAACGGGCCCTGCATCGGCTGGAACCGATCGCCCAGCGCTGGCAGACCCACCTCAGCGGGGGAACTGAAGTCTTGGAACTGCACTACAAACCCGGCAGCCGGCTCGATGGGGAGGATGCCGAAGAACCCTGGCGACTGGCCATCGAGGAGCAACTGCGCCAGCAGCGGGAGGAGGAGGAACGTCTTGGCAGCTGCCGTGTGGGCCCCCACAGGGATGAGATCGCCCTGTTGCTGGGAGGCAGCCCGGCGCGACGGTTTGGTTCAGCCGGCCAGCAGCGGTCGCTGGTGCTGGGCCTGAAGCTCGCCGAACTGGAGCTGGTGACCCAGCTGTGTGGGGAGCCTCCCCTGCTGCTTCTCGATGACGTGCTTGCCGAACTGGATCCCACCCGCCAGCAGCTCCTGCTCGAAGCTGTGGGCGAATCGCATCAATGCCTGGTGAGCGCCACGCACCTTGAAGGCTTTGGCGGCGGGTGGCAGCAGCAGGCCCAGATTCTCGGAGCAAGAGAGCTGAGACCCGACCTGAAGATCGGATAGGGTGGCGAACCTATTTTTCTCTCATCGCCTGATGGAGCAGACCCTCTCTGAACTGCATCCCAACCCGGGATGGGGGGCACCTGAGATTCATGCCACCGACATGGTCGGCAAACACTGCATTCTCGAGCTCTACGACTGCGACCCGAGCCGGCTCGATGACGAAGCATTCATCCGCACAACGATCACCTCAGCAGCCAAAGGCGCTGGTGCGACGCTGCTGAACCTGATCACCCATCAATTTCAACCCCAGGGCGTCACGGGGCTGGCCCTGCTGGCGGAATCCCACATTTCCATCCACACCTGGCCGGAATCCGGCTACGCCGCTGTTGATGTGTTCACTTGTGGTGACCACACCATGCCGGAGCAAGCCTGCGCCATTCTCTGCAGTGAGCTTCAAGCCAAACGGCACGCGCTGAAAAGCTTTCTGCGAGAAACCCCTACGGCCATTGCCACTGGAGTGAGAGAACCTGTGGAAACGCCAAGCCAGCTCCCCAGCTGAACCGGCCCAGGCAAAATCAGCGGCGGTTCAACTTGCCGCTGACCAGACCTTCAAGATCCAGGTTGACGGAGGTGAAACCAAGGGAACGAAAAGCCTCGACCAGAGGTTCACTCTCCGCGAGCGCGAGCACAGCGCGAATCTGCTCGCTTGGCACCTCAATCCGTGCGGCGAGACCATGGGATCGCACACGGACGGTGCTGAACCCCCTAGCAATCAACCAAGCTTCCGCCTGGCCTACCCGCTTCAACCGCTCAGCGCTGATGCTTTCGCCATAAGGGAAGCGAGAGGCCAAGCAGGGCTGCGCCGGCTTGTCCCACCAGGGAAAACCAAGGGCCCGAGACAAAGCCCGGATCGCTGCTTTGTCGATCAACAGTTCAGCCAGGGGGGAGCGAACCCCTGCCTGTCGGGCCGCGTCAATACCGGGCCGGTGATCGCCGAGGTCATCGAGGTTGACCCCATCAATCACCAAGGCATCACCCGCCGCCGCGGCGATTGGCTGAAGGTGGTGATGCAGCTCACGCTTGCAGGCAAAGCAGCGATCCACGGGGTTGCTGCTGTAGTCGGGGTCGTTCAACTCGGCCGTTGCACACTCCCGATGCGGAATGCCGATCCAGGAGGCCTGATCACGGGCTTCCCGCAACAGATGCGGCGCCAGGGCCGGAGAGACCCCTGTTACTGCCAGAGCGGTATCGCCCTTGGCCTCGTAGGCCATCGCCGCCACCAGGGTGCTATCGACACCACCGGAATAGGCCACACACAGGGAAGACTGCGAAGCCATCCAGTGCCGCAGGTCCGCCAGCTGCTGCTGCTCTCGATCCGCCAAAGGCTCCTGCAACCGAAACATCAGCGGGGAAAACCAGTTGAGCTAGGTAGGCTCCAACGGTAAGAGCTGTCCCTATGCCTCGAAGCATCGGCATTGTCACCGCAGCGGACAGCCGCGAGCGCAGCCACGGACAGCTGCACATTTATGACGGCGAGGGCAAGGGCAAAAGCCAGGCGGCTCTCGGCGTTGTGCTGCGCACCATTGGACTCGGCATCTGCGAGCAAAGGCAGACCCGGGTGCTGCTGCTGCGGTTCCTCAAAGGCCCAGGACGGGCCTACGACGAAGATGCGGCCATAGAAGCCCTGCAGCAGGGATTCCCCCATCTGATCGACCACCTGCGCACCGGACGGGCCGATCACTTCACCGCCGACGAAGCCACCCGATTCGACCGGGACGAAGCCCAGCGGGGCTGGGTGATTGCCAAGGGGGCAATCGCTAGCGCCCTTTATTCAGTGGTAGTTCTGGACGAATTGAATCCTGTACTGGACCTCGGCCTGCTGGATCTAGAGGATGTGGTCCGCACCCTCAGCAACCGGCCAGAGGGGATGGAGATCATCGTCACCGGCCGGGCCGCGCCAGCCCCGTTGGTGCGTGTAGCCGACCTCCACTCCGAGATGCGAGCCCATCGCCGTCCGGGCATGAACGACAACCGGGTGGTGCCTCTCAATGTGAGCAGCGGCATCGAGATCTACACCGGGGAAGGCAAAGGCAAATCAACCAGTGCACTAGGGAAAGGGCTGCAGGCGATCGGCCGGGGCATCAGCCAGGACAAGAGCCATCGGGTCTTGATCCTGCAGTGGCTCAAAGGCGGCAGCGGCTACACCGAAGATGCGGCGATCGCCGCTCTGCGCGAGAGCTATCCCCACCTGGTGGACCACCTCCGCTCCGGCCGCGATGCCATCGTTTGGCGTGGCCAGCAGGAGCCGATTGATTACGTGGAGGCCGAACGGGCCTGGGAGATCGCACGGGCTGCCATCTCCAGCGGCCTCTACAAAACCGTGATCCTCGATGAGTTGAACCCCACAGTCGACCTGGAGCTGCTGCCCGTTGAACCGATCCTGCAGACCCTGCTGCGCAAACCTGCGGAAACCGAGGTGATCATTACGGGGCGGTGCAAAAACCCGCCCGCCTACTTCGATTTGGCCAGCATCCATTCAGAGATGGTGTGCCACAAGCACTACGCCGAACAGGGCGTCGACCTGAAGCGTGGGGTGGATTACTAAAACAGCCTCTTAATGAGGAAGCCACACAATATGTGGCGTACAAACAACCAAGTCGGCACCACGTCCAGCCCCTAAGAGACCTTTTGTATTTTTTGCGGATATCGCATAAAGAGAGGATTAAATTCCCAACTCCTGAAGCCGTGATGGTATAAAGGTCAAAATTAGGCCCCGGCATGGACAGCGCTGCCAATAACTCCGGCATTGACACGATTAGCTTTAGCGCCGGGGGTGATATTCCCTATCAGAGCGGAGGAATTATTTCGCAAAACGCTGATGAAGTTAATTTCAACAGTGCAGGGACTTTATGGGGCAATGGGGACGGACTCAACGGAGACGTTCTTCGCCCAGAAGACGGTGATTCATTATTAGACATCCTCGATAATCTAGAGATTGATACATCAATATATTCCAATGATTACCTTAGGTATTCCTCAGTTAATTCAACTCTAGTTGCCTTTAGACAAAACGGTGAATACCTTTTTGAGAAAAGTATCGGCGGTCATGCCGACTCACGAGTGTGGAACTTTTCCGGCGGCCCCATCGAGAAAAGCATAACAAATAGCGCTGACACAATTGATGTCGAATATTCGACAGATTTCGACTATGTAGGGACTCAAAGGGATATAGTACAACAGATTAGTAACAGAACCAATCCAGGCGATTCTGTTGTCCTTTTCGTGCGGCCTGACAATATAATTAACCATGGTATTTTCTGGACCGATAACAGCCGTAGCAACGGCACATCAGAAAACCCAGAACCTAACGATTATCAAACCCTGTCCGAAAATTCCCCCTTAGCGATTGAAATTAAAAGCGAAATAGTTGAGGATATCCGTTACGCATTAACCAATCCCGCGACTCTTGAAAACGATGACCTGAGATCCCTCTCAACTGAGAGCGGAAACGGAACAAATATCACCATCAAATTAGCTGATTACGCAGATTCCGACGGCAATATTGACTTTCAGAAACTCAATGAAGAACAAAGATTTAATTTAGAGATTGCAAATGATGCTAGCGATCGTTTAACAAGGTTAGATGAAGTTTGGGCTGATGCGCGCTTCAGGGCAGGCGAGGAACACGGTGGCGCTTTTTTATCTCTAAGAGAGGCTGATCACGATACTGATGGTTCTATCCCGACCTATTCAGGTGGTCAGCTTGAGAGGCAGGCAGTAGAAGACCTTGTTGAGACTACTTTTGAGGGAAACACAGAGGTAGAACTGGGACTCTCACCTGATAACTTTTATATTCCAGTTGAATCTGACGGAAATCTGCCCTCTTCTATAACATACTTTTACGAAAATATCAACGCAGGATTCAGATTAACTGGAAACCATTCACCAAGTGCATATGTAAATCAATTTCATGGGAACTTAGTCGATAGCATTCAATCTATTACACTTGATTTAACTGATTACACAGTTAAGACCCATCAAGACCCGCTCGAAGATACAAGCCTTGAATTCACTACAGCACCGATTCTAACCACAATAGATTTTGGAACATTTACGAATGAGACTGAATTCATAAGTGTCAATAACGGAAACTTAACCTCTGGAAACTTTGAGGCTCATTATAACCTTTATAATGCCGATCCCTTATTAAATATCAGTAGCATAGGGGGATTAACACTAGGTTCAGTTGTCAGCCAAGATTCAGATCAAAATTACGCTGTTGGCAATGTACATCACGAACTCCCTGATTACAGCCAAGTCAAATCACATTTAAACTCACTATACATTTACGGGGAAATAGGCGACCGCCAAGGCAATCTTTCTGTAAACATCGATTATGACATTGCCAACGATTCATATACCGTAAACCAAGTCAATGGCTGGGGCTGGGGATCGGATTACGACAGCCCATCCTCCTTATTCTCGGATTCAAATATTCAGCTCAATTGGGAACAATTTGCTGATTTAAATTTAGTTAATTTGCAGGCCGGAATATCTGACGATTTTACTAAATTTGAAATAGAGACTTATTTGGATGATTGCGATGAAGCTATAGAACTCACCTACAACCTATACAGACAATCAGATTATCTTGACGATGAAGCTGTTGATGGAGTAAATCCACTAAATCAGCTTGCCGTCTTGGGCGACTCAGTAGACAATAATTCAAGATTTGTTCTTGACATAGATGCTGTATCACTTGAATCTGGCTGGAACATTGAATCCACCGATATAACCATTCAGTTTGACCCCAACCTATTCGGAAGCATACATGCCTCTGACATCAAGATTGGTGGAGCCCTACCAATTGCCAATGCAGTGCACATTGACAATGAAAATGGGTCAATCAGGATTGCTGCAGCAAGCCTATCTGACCTTTCAAATGGTACAGGCATCTACGACAAAGAAGCTTTAGCTTCAATCTCCCTTGATTTCTCAGAAGATCACATCGAGCTTCTTGACAAGAATTCTGATGGCAGCTTGACGATTAATCCTCTGACCTTCGATATCTCCGTGGATCAGCATGAAACAAACCTCTCCTATGAATTCATTGATGAAGATGGATTGATTAATCGTGAAATTCTTTCCCTAGACCAGTTAGGTGGTGACATAGCGGTATGGGGACAAGAGGTGACTCTTTATGAAGCAAAGATCAACCTCGAACAACAGGGTGACGGCCTAGTTTTGGGTACCAATAGAGTTATTGGTTCAGATGCCTCCTACACAAATTTGGTGAGAAAGGGAGACACCCTCACTACCAGTGCAACCTGGTTGAACGTTGGCAACATTGAGGCTAACAACCTAGCCTATTCAGGTATGCTGAACGAAAATGCAGAACTAACAAGCGGCTCATTTTCCAAAACCAGTC
Source organism: Synechococcus sp. MU1617 (assembly GCF_020514235.1). NCBI lineage: Bacteria > Bacillati > Cyanobacteriota > Cyanophyceae > Synechococcales > Synechococcaceae > Synechococcus > Synechococcus sp. MU1617. The sequence goes on along the minus strand of NZ_VTLB01000005.1, from coordinate 96,061 downwards.
TTGCAAGTGGTTCATTCGTCGATGGACACTTTGAAGAAGACGCCAGAGAAGAAACAAGATTCACTGGAAATATTGAAATCACTGGAGAAGCTGGAAATGTTGTTAATTTGTCAGAAGGTATTGTATCGATACGAGCCGATGGAACACAAGAAGTGTTTAACAACAAAGGCAAAGGGTCGTCCAACCTCATTACTTTCCAAGGTGACTTGAATTACGACGGACGTGTCTCCATGAAAGACCTTGCATATCTAAATGCAGGTGCGGCACGTCAGGTTGATGTTACTCAGGGTGGAGAAGGTGATTTCGATAACAATGGAACCCTTGATGAATCGGTTGCCCGAGATGTTGACGCCGATTTCAATGGGAAGATCGATATATCCGATCTCTCTGTACTAGACAAGGACTGGGGCAAAACACTACATACGGGCGATCAAGATTTCCAGGGCTCTTCTCACATGTCATGGGAACAACTTGACTTCCAAGGGGAGTACACACGGTGGGACAATGATTCGTTTAAGGATCAAAACTCCACTGAAGCTGATCCTGACTATGCAGGATCTCTTGAATCTCCAACATCCAATGCTATTGGAGCTGACGACAATCAAAGCGTCGGAGATGGTGGCATCGATGGAGAAGCTTTTCAAGACCCCTTAGCCGTATAAGGCACATCAACAATATTATTTGATTAATAGAAAATGCGTTTCTGACTCCCTGAGCAATCAGGGTTAGGCCCGCATATTCAGCCACTCCTTTTCACAACAAAGAGCACTCATGCAGAAAAAGCATGATTTCTCTTTATGTTCTCTTTGGGTTTAAAATAAGGGAGTACTGAGGTCTCAAACTGAGCAACACGGGAAGCTTCATTGATGTTGCCTCTCCAGCTCTGGACGTTGCACTCGAGCTGACCATCTCCCCTGCCGCAGAGCCGGAGCTTTCCTACGGCAACTTGGAGGACTCCTCGAGTCCCACCAGTATTGACGCCATCCTCAGCGAGGATCGCCCTTCCTTATCGGTGACATGGGACAACAGCGTCAGCCTCAGTCTTGAAAACGACGCACTCGATCAATCCGTTGCCGAGCTGGCCGGAACGCAGCCAGGACTGACATCAGCTGATCCATCCTCTAACACTCCCTGGAATGCACAGCGGGTCCTAGAGGGCAGTGCCGGTGACGATCAATTTATCGTTGAACGTGAGCCGCTAAAAGAACAAGGCAGCTTCGAAGTCACCTACGTCGCCACTGCAGGGTCCGATCGTTACGAAGGATCGTCAGGACAAGACCTGGCCTACTACGGCGCGCTCAACAACGACGCTCTCTCTGGCTTGTACCTCAGCAATGAGCCAGAGCATTTACCTCTGGTTTCAAATAACTTGCCTCCCCTTATTGCCGAGGCATTTGAAGCCGATGACGTACTGGTTTATAAAAATCACGAGTCAAACAGCGATACTGCGTCAGTCGAAATCGATCGCCTCAGGAACATTGAAGCGATCAGCCTGAACCAGGGGGACGATATTGCCTATCTCAGCGAACAACAGACCCCTCTCCTTATCAATTTTGGCGAGGGGAATGATCAACTGACTCTTGCTTCCAAAGGGAACAAACCTGATGTCAGCTTATACAAAAATCTAGAAAAGCTTCGTTGGAATCCTCTGAACTCTGATGGAGATGCTTTACAGATCGATGCCATCGAGTTCGATGTTCATGAATTCGAAGAAGACCAAATTAACCTGCTGGCGGTGGAAGATTATCCACCACTTTCTGGAGCAAGCAACGAATCCATCCCGTGGCAGATCACCACCTTTGCGCTTCCAGGGACAACAGCGGAGCCTTTTCCGGAATGGGCGGAGCTGCAGGAACTTCCCCCCACTCCTGAGCTTGTCGGAGAAGGACGTGTAGTAGTCGACCACAACTTCATCACCGATGAAGAGGATTCATCGCTGCTTTGGCTTGAACTCTCGGTGCAAGACATGCGCGCCGATGGACAAGGCCTCGTAGGCCTCGAACTCGACATGGATTGGAATGCATCGGCACTGGAACTTGTCGACGAACTGAACACAAAAGACCAGGTGTTCAACGCGGATCATCTGCCCTTGTTCCAAGACCTTGGCAAAAGCACATCAAGCGAGGGGCGTGAGCAGATCAAAGGGCTGGGTGCTGCAGCCCTGCCCCGTGGTGGGCAAGGTGTTGCCCTGGGGCTCAAGGAAGAGAAAGGAGGCCAAACACTTTTCGCGCGGCTGGGGTTCCGGCAACAAAATGCCGATGCAGCCATCGATCTGCGTCTAACACCAACCCTCACGCCACCAGCGGGTGGCATGACACTTAAGAGCGATGAACTGCTTGTTCTTGACGATCGCAGTCCGTCCGTCTGGGTTCTCAAGGCAACGCCCGACCAAGCCCATGTGGGCAGCCATGCCTTCACGCTGAGCCGTGGCAGTGGCGAACAAACAGAGGTGAGGCACATCGCCATTGCCGTCAGGGAAGTGAATGATGCTCCAGTCGCTGTTGAAGCAACTGCAGAAGATTTGGAGATGAGCGTCGATCAAGACATCGCTCTCACCAAAAACATCAGCACCTTGTTCACCGATCAAGACGATGCTGATCTGACCTACAGCTTTGTTGAGGCTCCCAGCTGGATGCTGCTTGATGCCGTCAGCGGCGCCATTACGGGCCGTCCTGGCAATGCTCAGGTGGGTGAATTCAGCGTCACAGTTCAAGCCGCCGATGGCAGGGGAGGCACAGCGCTTCAAACCTTGCGCTTCACCGTTCAAAACGTGAATGACCGGCCTGTGCTGGGTTCCGTTGCCCTCCAACCTCCTGAACTCAGTCAAGGCGAAAGCTTCACCTACCGCATCCCATCCGGAGCATTTAGTGATCCCGATCTCCTGGTCGATCCCGACGAGCAGCTCACCTACTCCCTGGAAGCTGCCCAAACCGGCGATCAGATTCCCGACTGGGTCGAGCTGGATGCCGAAACAGGCACCCTGAGTGGCACTGCAGGCCCCACCAATGTGGGCGAAAGCCGCTTTCTGGTGAGGGCCACGGATCAGGCAGGGCTGTACGTGGAGCAAGCCGTCGTGATCTCGGTGGCCAATGTGAATGACGCTCCGACGCGCACCTCATCGCTGGACGCATTTCTCGCCCTGCAACAACCCACTGCAGAGGGCAGCGCACCACCCAGTGAAGATGATCCCTTCGCACTCTTCAGTGGCCTGAACCGCAGCATCGACCTCAAACCCTGGTTCACCGACCAGGATCTCGGCATCGATGACAACGAACAGCTGAACCTGGCCGTCAGCCTCGATCCCGGGACGGGGGAGATCATCGACCTTGCAGAGGGAGACGAAGCTCCTCCCTGGTTGCAATGGGATGCCCAAACGGGGGTGCTCACCCTGGCGCCCTCGGTGGAGGAGATCGGCCAGCACTTCCTGCGGGTGCGCGCTGCCGATGTGGAAGGGCTCACCGCATCAGCCCTTGTTCCACTCCTGGTGCGCCATCGCAACAGCGCCCCGTTCCAGCAGATCACCTCCGGCGTTGACCTCATCAACGCATCAGTTCTTGGGGGGGTGATTTCGGCAACACCACAAACCCAGAACACAAAACTCTCCGGTGTTCAATTCGAACTGGCTGAGGATTCAGCCATCGAGATCGAGCTGCCCGCGAGCCTCTTCAGCGACATCGATCTGAGCATCGATCCAGCCGAGCAGCTCACCTATTCCCTCAACACCGAAGAAGACCTTCCCTTCAGTTTTGATGCTGAACGGCTCAAACTCACAGGGGACACCACTGGGCTTGGCCTTGATGAAGAGGGAGGCCGCGCCACGTGGTCAGCCCCGCTGACCGTTACCGATGCTGCTGGAGAAACAGCATCCATCGACATCCAGCTTGTGTTGCAACGCTCAGCGGCATCGCCGAGCCTGACAGCTGTTCTGGAACCGGGAGCAGCCCACTGGGATGAAGGCAGCAAGGTGCCCTTTAAAGAACTCCTGAGCCTCAGCCTTCCCCCCCGTAGTGGAGAAGTCGTTGAGCTGGTGATTGAACGAACCGACCAGAGCCCAGAGAGCCTGAGCTTGAGCAATGGCCTCGATCAAGACCTCGCCCCAAGAACCGACGGCACTTGGCTCTTGCGCGGAACCGCTGAAGAGATCAATGCGCAGCTGGACCAACTGACGCTGCGAGTGCCCGGCAATGACCATGCCATCGGCACCTTCGGGCTTCGAACCACCGCCACCTCCGAACTCGGAAACACGGGGCTGCGCTCCGAAGCCGTCAGCACGGCCATCGAATTCAGCCTCGATCCCATTGCCACCGCACCTCGGTGGTCGCAATTGACCAATGAGGGCGCCGATGAAGCTCTCGCCCTCAGCCGCTTTACGGACTACCTCGCCGCCGAACCCGTCGATCCACGGGAACAACTGGTGTACGCGATTCAGCTGCCCGACACCGATCAGGAGCTCCTGGTTACGGATCGCTCAGGGGAACTGATCGGAACCCGAGAAGGCAATCAGGTGCTGCTGAGCAAAGAGCAGTGGGCCATGGCGATGCTGCGCACCGACGCGGCATCGCCACAACCGGTGGAGCTGCAGGTCTTGGCCTTCAGCAGCGAACCCTCCACTGGCCTGCAGGCGGCCAGCAGCTCCCAAAGCCTGAGCTGGCAGCCCACACCACTGCTCAACGAGGAACCACAGGCTGTCCTCATCACGCCTGATGGCGTCCAGCGATCTACGGACATCACCACCATGCGTGTGGCCCTGGCCTGGCCCGAGGTCGCCCGCAGCGGTCAGCTTCAGATCGATCTGCCCCTGGGCAGCGCCGTAACGCTGGACGGAGTTGATCCTCAGACCAGTGAGGTGGACGGCAAACAACGCTTCGTCTTCAGCTTGCAGGCGGATGAAGCTCAGCCACTCCCAGCCCAGATTGATCTCAAGGTCGCCAGCCCGGAAATTTTCCGCGGCAGCTTTGAAGGCAGCCTCGAACTGCTCAGTTCCATCCGAGCAGAACTACCAGACGCTGGCCTCAGTGCGGAGGACTATGCCGCCGATCAAGCCACAGCCCTTGCCCGCCGACTGGCTCCCCTCGACTTCAGTTGGGATGTGGCCCAGGTGGCGCAACAACCAGAGTTCGGCACCGATGCTGATCTCCGCTTCAACCCCAGCACGGGTGCGATTCAGATTGATCTACGCCGCGGCAGCAGCAGTTCCGGTTACCGCAACCCTGCCGAGGCACTCACCCTTTCAGTGCGGAACATTCCCGCGGGATACACCCTCGCCGAACGGGTGAATGGGGAATACAGGGCAGTCGGCGCCACGGATGCCTTCGGCACCATGACGCTGTTCACCCTTCCAGCAGCAGAGACTGATGCCAGCGCGGAAGACATGGGAACCTTCCAACAGCTGAACGAAGACAACCTCTATTTGGTGAGCCTGGACGACGATCCACCCCCACTCACCAGTGCCCAATCGCTGAACCTGGCCTTAACGGCCCGCATCAGTGATCAGCCCGGTGGGGACTCCAGATCCGTCGCCGCAAGCCGTCAGCTCAGCCTTGCCGCATTCAGCAATGGTCAACCACCCAAGCTCACCAACGTGCAACGGGTGGACCCGGTCATTCTTGACCTTGGCGGCACTGGGCTAGACCTCACAACCCTGGATGAGGGTGTGAGCTTCGCCATGCTTCCCCAGGCGGAGGCCATCCCGACCGCATGGTTGAGTGCCGACGCCAATCAAGGCGATCAACGCTCTGCCGCATTCCTCGTGCTGAACGACACGAGCAACGATGCCAGCAGCGGTGATGTGCAGATCAGTTCCATCACCGAACTGCTCTCGGAATACTTTCAGGCGGATGGACGTCAGCGCAGCTTCGCTTCAGGCAGTGACGCGTTGGCGAGCCTGAACACCAATGGCGATCAGCGTCTTGATGCCAATGATCAAGCCTGGAGTGACCTTCAACTCTGGTTTGACGATGGCGATGCCGTCAGCGAAGACGGCGAATTGGTCGCCCTGGGCGAGGTGCTCAATTCTGTTGATCTCGGCTCGCTCGAAACCCTGAGCGAGCAGCCGTCATGGGCAGCCGGCAATGCCGTGCTGCGCCGCCTCAGCGGCGTGAATCTGGATGCTCCCCCGAGTGATCTCGCCCTCTATGACGTGGGGCTGCAAGTGGCGCCAGCGGGTTCGGCACCCCTTGCCCTCAGCGTGACCGGACCGCTGACACTGCAGGAGAATGGCGATCCCACCGCCCTGAAGCTCACCAGTGCGGGAAGTGATCTCTGGCAAGAAGGACAAGACGCTCTAACCCTCGTCCGCTTATCAGGAGTCCCCGATGAGCTGGTGCCCTCCCTCGGGGTGAAAGATTCGCGTGGTGACTGGCTGTTCACCTGGGCTGATCTCAATGCCAACGGTGGGAAGGTGGAGATCCTCACCGGCCCCGACTGGAGCGGAGGGGCCAACCTGCAGCTGCTCATCAGTCAGCTGCAAAACGACGGCACCCTCAAAAGCTCAGCCCTCACAAGCCTGGCGCTGGATGTGGAAGCCATCGCCGATAGCCCCATCCTTCAGGTCAACTCAACGACGATCCGTGAAGATGCCCCCCTAGCACTGTCCAAGCTTCTGGGGAGAGCCGAGACCACCGATCCCGACGGATCAGAAGTCCTCAGCTTCGAGCTTCATGGACTGCCCAACGGTGCCCAGATCCAACGGCGCCGAGAAGGCGTTATCAGTGTGCTGGAGCCTCAAGACGATGGCGTCTATCGGATCCAACCGGATGACGTTGAGGATTTGCTCTTCATCCCACCAGGCGACCTGGATGGACAGCTGAGCTTTCAGTGGCACGCTGTCGCCACTGAGCAAGCCAACGCCTCGACTGCGTCCACGGTCGCCAAAGTGTTGATCAATGTGCGCGCGGTTGCCGATGCGCCACTCGCCCCCATCCAAGCCGAAACAGCACCGGCTCTGGTGGAGCGAGAAAGCGTGGCCCTGTCAGAACTAATCCAGCAGCCCCTCGCCACCAGCGGGCTCATCGACAGCGATGGGTCTGAGCAACTTCGCCTGGAATTCAGCCTGCCCACTGGTCTCGATTTACAAAGCCAGAGCGACTCCAATTGGACACCCCTGAGTGCCCAGATCCAGGCCGATGGCCGCCAAGTCGTTGTGATCAACGCCAGTGATTTCGCAGATTTACAACTCGCAGATCGGGGAGTGAGGCAAAGCAGCGAGGCTCCAGCCAGCCTCGAGTTGGCGGTGACCAGAATCAGTCGTGAAAGCAAAACAGGAGACCAAGCTCGCAGCGCAACACTCGACTTCGACCTGCTTTTTGATCGTCAAGCACGGCCAGCCACATTCACGCTGCCCGATGCTCCGAGCACTCTTGAAGACGGCGGTGGCATCTCCCTAACGGAATTGCTCCAGGCCAAAGCCTCTCAAGCAGGAGATCAACTCACTTACAAAATCTCTGGCCTCGCCGAAGGCCTCAGCTTGGTGGATTCCGACGGGGCTGTGCAGGTGGTCCCAGAAGGCACACCGCTCACTCTGGCCAGCCTCGAGGGCTGGCGTTTGCAGGCAGCCGAACACAACGCAGGGCAGTTCAGCGTTGATCTCCAGGTGATCAGCACCCCTCCTGGGCAAGGAGCCAGTGCCCAAACCAACGTGCAGCGGATTGAATTCGACATCACCGCTGTCGCAGACACACCGGAACTCAATTTCATTTCCGCGCCGGAGGGTCCCCTCAGCATTGCCAGCAATGGTTGGCTGAATCTGGGTGCCTTGGGATTGAAACTCACAAGCCCTGATCAAGACGGCTCGGAACGTCTCAGCCTCGTCATCACGGCAGTGGATGACGCCGGCGACGCAAAAGAGCTTCCATCACAGGCACAGTTCAATGTGTCGACGCAAAAGCTGAACGAAGGCGGTTGGGTCGTCCAACAAGCAGATCTGGACGGCGTCAGCCTCTACCTGGGCGAAATTGCCGATGATCTGGCACTCCGCATGACCGCGCGATCCAGTGACGGGGAATCGATCATGGATGGAGAACCCACCATGCTCACCGTGAAGGCCAACGCCGTCGTGCGGGTGCCGCTGCTCGAGGTGCGTGGTGTTCTAGAGGGTCTTGAAGACCAGCCGATTCCACTTCTGAGCCAACTGGAAGGAGTCATCAACGCCCAACTTCGGGGCAATGGCGCTGGCCAGACGCTGGAGCTGGAACTCACCAATCTTCCCGAGGGTTCACAGCTGGTGAAATCCCAGAGCGACCCAGACGACCAAGAACGTTCAACATTTACGGCCGCTCTCAATCGCAACGAAGAAGCCGAACTCACACCAAGATTGCGGCTCCCATACAACCAGTGGAGCAATGTTTACTGGCAGGCACCCGCCGATCAATCAGGCGCCTTCAACTTTCAGGTACAAGCCTTCAGTATTGGCAGCAACGGAAAAACGCTGAGCAGCGAAGTCAGCGAGGTGCAGGCACTGATCACAGCAGTGAACGATGCCCCACGGCTGATCAATCTTCGGGACTTAGACGCAGTCGATGAGGGTTCAACCGGAACATGGGATCTGCGTTCCCGCTTTCTGGATGTCGATAACGAGACTACAGATCTTGTCATCTCAGCACGACAAGTTGCCAACGACGGAAGCATCAGCGACCTTCCCGAATGGCTGAGTCTTGATGCTGATGGCGTCCTGAGCGGAACACCATCCAACACCGATGTAGGGGTACTAAAACTGGAGCTCACAGCGGTTGACCCGTTGGGTCAACTCACCAGCCAACAGATCAGTTTGGCCGTGGGAGATGTCAATGCTTCACCAGTTTTTAACCCAGATGCACTTCAAGGCTGGACGCAACAAATTCAAGATGGAATCACAACTTACCTACGCAACCTGAATCTACGCGATGTCGTTCAAGTTGACCTGAAAACAGCATTTAGCGACGAAGATCTGATCAACAATGATCAACTGAGTTACACCGTCAGTCGAGACGGGGTCAGTTGGAGTGACGCCATTACGGGTGTAGCAGTGATCAACGAGGGAACACTCACCTTGAAACCAGAAGGGAAAGACAACGTTGGCATCAAAACCATCCAACTGCGAGCCACCGACCTCCAGGGAGCATCCAACATTCAAAACCTGCAGCTCACCGTACGCAATATCAATGACCCACCCATTGTGAACCGCGATAGTGCAGCGCTGATCAGGGCAGGCGTATGGCAGGAGACGGTTCAGCTCAAGCAAGAACAAGCCAATTGGCAACTCGATCTTGAAGGGTTATTCAAGGATGCTGACGCCGGAGATCGCGTGGACCAGATCGTACCCACCGATTTGCCTGCCTGGCTGACATACACCGCTTCGACAAGCAGCACAGGCGGAGTGCTGAGTGGAAAACCCGGAAATAGCGATGTTGGGGTAAAAACAATGCAATGGCAGGCGCTCGACGACGCAGGATCAACAGCAACCTATCGATTGAGACTTGATGTTCAGAACATCAACGATGCACCGGAAAGACGAAACAATCCCGACCTAAGCGAATTGGGTGAACTCATTAACGGTGCTCCGGCAGTTAACCAGGATGCATATGGAAGGCTTGACCTAAATGAGCTTTTCCTTGATCCCGATAGTCCCTATGGCGATGCTTTGCGCTACTCCATCGCGGAAGTCAGCAAAGATGGCGATGTTCTTGAGACGGTGCCAGATTGGATTGGCCTGAGCTACCGAAGTACGGCAGCACCGGATGCCACCGACAAGTTTCTTTTGGAGCCTGTTCTCTACAGAATCAACAGCAACGGATCGACGGGCGATCAGCTGGCACCCGGAGAAATCAATCAGCTCGAAGCCGGAACTACATTACGTGTACAGGTGGAAGCCAGTGATGACCGAAATGTAGAACTGAAAGGCCTGATCACAGCTGATCTTGATATATCCCTGAGTGAAGCTATTAATCTTTTAGAAGACAGCACCGGGATCAGCGATAATTTACCTCTGTTCAGAAGTATCGAGAGCGATGCATCTAGTCTATTAATTAAAGCTGGTGCCATCCCGGATGCTGGCGTTGGTTCTCCTGTTGGTGCCGATGGCATCGAAACCCTGCTGAGCTTCGATGTACAGGTGAAAGATCCCAGCCAACGGGTAGTGATTGACCTCAACCCAGGGACAGGAGATCAGCGCGATGGATTAATTGGTCGAAATTTGGATGTCTTCGACCAAAGCAACAGCGTGATTCATAGTTTTGCCAGCAAAATCTATCTGGAAGCCTTAGAGCCTGAAAACGATTCGGTAGGACGCTACGACATCGTTATGCAGGCCACGGATTTATCAGGCGAGCAGGTCAGCCAGACGTTGAGCCTCGTGATTGCCAACCGCAATGATGCACCTTTGATCAATGACGATGGCGAGGCACAATCTAAAATGCTGATGCAATGGCTGACAGAAAAACGATTTGAGGGTGAACGAGAAGAAAAATCATTCTCTTTGTTCAGCGATCCCGATCTGAAATTCGACGACAACCTCACCTATCGACTAATCCCTGGTTCAGGAGAGCAGGAAACAGAAAGCTTAGCTTTACCAAACAGCATCAAGATTGAGCAAGGCGAAGACGGAGTAGTGGTGCTCGACATAATCCCGCCCCGTGGCATTACATCTGTAATTGAGCAGCAATTCAAATTATTGGCCAGCGATCGTGATGGCCTCTCAACGGAATCCGATTGGTTCACCGTAGCCTTTACACCGATCGCTGAGGCAACCTTACTCACACGCGGGAATCAAGAGAAGCCACTCGAGGCCTCACAAATCAGCAACGCAGCAAAGAAAAATACAGCCCTCGATCTTCAATCGGCTCTTGATCTGAATGCCGTCACCCTTGCCGATCCAGCAGGAGACGAGGTGGTGTTCAAACTCCTCGTGCAGCAACGGCAAGCAGAGCTTTCCCTGGCCAATTCAAACCAAAATAATGGGTCGTTTTTAAAGAGGGAAAGTATCAACGAAGGCACTCTCTTCACCATTGACCTTCAAGAACTTACCCAAGCATCAGGCAAACCAACAGGCAGCCTGGAAGGCCTAGAACTGTCAATTCCGGACAACCAACTGCAAGTTCTTCCACGAGGGCTGAGTCCAGAAATCAAAACGGGCATCCCCTTGCAAATATGGTCAGAAACAAGGGTTCAAGGAGATAGCGAAGAAAACTTCAATGTTGCGGAATCAGATCGATCAACATTGTGGGTACCGATCGAGAACGCCCGACCTGTTTATACCCAGCCCGCACTGGCCAAGATCGACGAAAGTTTTTTTGCAGCGGAAAGTTTTGACCCCAAAACCCCTCTTGTCAAACTTCCAGAATTATTCAGTGATGTAGACCCCGCCGAAACACTTCAGTGGGAGCTGGAAACACCTAAATCACTCAAAAGCCTCGTAAAATTGGATAGTGCATCAGGCCAGATCAAATTGGCCAGTGGAATTGACAAAATCACAGATTTACCAGCCGGCTCCCACCGTTTACTCGTACGAGCAAAAGACACATCGGGTGCTCTTGGCGATGCATCTGGAATTGCATCAGGTTCCATACGACTATTCATTGCGGCAGAAGAAGAATCCCCAGCGATCGTGAAAGGCCTAAACCTATTAACACAACTTGCTGCTGACGACGTCAACGACCTTTACGATAAAAAAGAAAGCGAGCGAACAGAAAGTGAACAGCAGGTTGTCACAATCCTGAAAACACTCAATGTAGAAGAAAATAATAGAACAACATTCCTCGAAAAACTCGAAAAAGGCTCCCTCGCAGTTCTCTCCAACAACACAGCAGACAAACCGATGGTGCTAATTGACGCATCTCAAAATGAAGGTGCTCTTCTAATGGATGCCGCAATTGATGAAGCGGAAACGGGAGTAATCGCAGCCTCAAAAGAATTGCTCGAGAGCCGTGAGATTATTGATACGCCACTTGGCGAAATTGAATTCACTATCGACACACAAGGACGCGATTTCAGCATCGTACAGCTGCAGATGGAGGATGGTGGAGTCGATATGGATACCTTGTTTAAGACGGATGAAGACGGTAATCCCCATGTATTTGAAAGCGAAATCATCACCTACTCCGAGGATGATGGACCTCTGGAAGATTGGCTTTCCACACTGACCTATGGGGTTTACAACTACAACTTAAATACAGATGGAACACAGGAAGTAATCACAACAATCAACAGTAATGACTCCAGCCTTGCCACCAACTTACTTACAGCCGACCCTCTGTTTGACTTCAATGAGCTAGAAAAAATTGATGGCTCAGCCTTTTTGATCGATCTCGATCAGAACAACACGGTTGATCTCATCAACATGTTATTGGTTGATCAAGGCTGGTTCGACACTCGGCCTGATGTGGTGGGCCTGATCGGCGACCCGCTCATCCCAGCATCCACCGTTCAAGTTATTGCACCACAGCGTGGTGGTGGTGGTGAGCCAGAAAATAATTTGGAAAAACCACCTACCGATGAAATCGACACAATCACAGACGAGCCAGACCAGTCAGATGACGTCAATCAACCTGAAATACCTGACGACGAAAACTTAGATAATCCGGAAGGAATCAAGCAACCTAATCCAGTCAATCGACCTAACCGGCCAGATAGAAAAGGTTCAGACGACCAGTTAGCGCCAACCAATCCTGGTGCTGATAACAGCCAAATAAACTTTGGCTCCCCAACTTTAAGCTTTAACCGTGGCCCTAAACCAACTTCACAATCCAAGATCGTGGAATCAGGAGAACGCCCCGAACTCGACGAAACATCGAACCTCGTCGTCTCCTCCTCTGCAGCGGTAAACACCAGCCAAAACGGAGCACTTGGATCCTCATCACCAAACTCAAATCAGGCAAATAACAGCAAAAATAGAAATCAGATTGAAAAAACTAACAACGAAATAATCGAAAGCTCATTCAACAGACTTCTGAATGGCGCACAAAACTGGTTGTCAACGGTACAAGAGCAAACATCTGAAGCACTTCGTTCCATTATTTCACCCTTAGCAACAGCTGAAGACACATCAATCGCCGCTGCACTTGGCATGATTGCACTTCCATTACTTACAGAGCGAAGCACCACACGTTTGCTCAAGGCATCCAACAAAGATCTAAACCTCAAACTGGCAAGGCGAGACCCTTTGTTCAATGGCTACTGGATAACTAACAACCGCAAGGGTGAACCCATCTTGATCGAGAGAAAAAATGGAAAAATCTCACTGAAGTCATTCAAGCCAGAGACTAATGAGTCGGCACAGCCTCGCGGCTTCAATCCGGCAAGCCATGCGCTCTTAAGTCAATCATTAAAGCTTTGCAGAAAGCCGGGTGCATTCATTCGCTCACTACAGACCTTGCAGATGGAACTTACACATACACAAACAACCGATATTAATTGGGACTCTTGGTTTGATCATCACTTTAAGAACGACAATGCATCAAGATCAAATCAACAGGATGCTGCAGCTTCCCTCGATCAATTACGGTCACTCATTGATAAAGCAACAGATTATGAGCCTGCATTTGCCGATGTTCTGATGCTTCGACAGCTGATTGATTGCAACGAGATATTGGGACTGGAGACAACACTCGATGAAGAAGATTTAGTGACAAATGAGGTCCTTGATTATTCAGATGCTTTCGCAAGGAAAGACACTCCGTCCAAAGACTCCCAAAACATCACTGCCGCTTAAGTATCATGAAATCAGATTCAATGCAGGCCCAACCAAAAGAAGACTCACAACAAGTAATTAGGCAGCTAGCCCTTTACGAACTGCTAGAGCCTCTTTGCAAAATGCAAGGGGAAAAAGCTTATGTGGCGAGTCATAACATAGAAAATGATGCCCCTGAGTTCAGCAATGAACAAGCCATTAATGCCTTACACCAAGACTTAGGGACTCAGGACATTGATCAAGTTCAAGAATGGGGTAGAGCCCATGGCCTAAGTGACGATAAAGACTTAATTGCACATGCGCATGAAAAACAAAAAAGAAAGGCAGTGATTAATGATTTACTCAAGGGATGCGGTGAATCATTGTTCCTCCGATACAAGGACAGGCTTGATCGAGTTCTCTACAGCTTAATTCGAGTCGAATCATCAGAACAAGCCCACCATCTCTATTACTCGATCGAAGCCGACGAAATTGAGTTTGGAGATGCTGCTGCACAATTCAGTATCGGCCCAGAATCCAAAACACAAGGAATTATTGGCCCCGTAGACTTAACAACTCCTCACCCAGAGATTGCAGCACGACTTCGCACAGCAAAACCTCGTCAGATTTTTCCACCATTCCAAGCTGATCAGTGGCACGTCTTAATACGGCTTGAATATAGATTTGATAGCGAGTATGATGAAAAAACCAAGCAGTTTCTTGGGTCTCTTGTGCTATCCGCCAAAGCAAAAGAGATGACCAAGCAAATAAAGATGGACTACCTAAATCAATACCTTAAAAAGGGATAATGAACGATTATTCTTATCAAGCATGGCTTGAAGCACTAGCAAACGAGATCGAAGAAGATGCTGAAAAGCTTTCAGTAGATGCGGGGGCACTCATTTACTCGAAAGATCAATCATCCGATCAATACTTGCTACTTCTATCAGGCTCAGTACGCCTGATAGACAACAATCGTACTTTCGGCGGCCTGACAGCAGGAACACTTGATAGCCCGCAGATCTTCGGGATAGAGCAACTTCTTTCCCTTACATTAGCGATCGAAGTGAGATGCAGATCCAAATGTGAATATATTCTTATAGACCCAAAGACATCAAATCAAAAGCAGATCAAGCAAATCCAAACAATCCTGAAAAGCAGAGTCAACCCAACAGAAGCAATATCAATTGCCTCATTAATTTCCAACAACTTCCCGAATCAAGAGCAGCTTTGGAAACATCTAGATGAGGCCACTGGATCAACACAACTCCTTGAACATCAAAGCGAGGCTGCCAATCATGAGATCATTTTATTCTTAGACAAAGAACGCGATGGATTTGTCTACGGACAAGTAATTACCCCTGAAATCTGCTCCTCATTTTTTACAGTTGATAACTGGCCAAGGATTGCTGGAATAGATCTTAAGACCAAGGTTGAGCCAGCAGAAAGAGACGAAGCTGCCCTAGCCATGACCGCGACCGAACAGAAGCACGAAGAAGCGGAAGATTTGTCAAAACTACAATTTAGTGAGCCATCTGATGAGACAGAGGCAGTTGAACACTTAGAAAGCGATGGCTTCCGTGTGATCAGAGCTGAGACTCAGGAAGAATCATTTGCCAGTTGCTTAAGAATGCTGGCAAATTTTTATCAATTACCAACGAGACGAGACACCGTCGCTCGTGCCGCAGAGATCCTCGCAAACTGCAAACCGCGGGAAAGGCAGCAGAACCACAAGTCCAATCACCCAGTTAAGACTCCATGGATGACGCGAATGCTCTCAATCCTTGATGAAATTGGGCTTGCTGTGCGATGGATCAATGTTGACCCTTGTCAGCCATTTCGGATTCCAACACCATCGGTGTGGATCGATCATTCAGGCAACCCAGTACTGCTTTCACGGAGCACAGGCAATAAACTAACCATCATCGACCCTAGGGAAGGAAGGATCCAACTAAATAAGGATCAAGCCCACAAGAAATTCAATTCACAGCCCATCATCATCTCAACTGATGTTGGGTTGCATACACCCAAGAAGCAATTCGGCATTCACTGGCTATTCCCTTACATCAAGCGCTATCGCCTACAACTAATTGAAGTTTTTTCCGCGAGCTTTCTTAATCAGCTTTTTGCGCTTGCTACACCGTTGCTGTTCCAGCAAATCATTGATCGCGTCATCAGCAAAGGTGCATTTGATGCATTAGCACCTCTTGTGATATTGATGCTGATTTTTGTCGTCCTCGAGGCAGTCTTTAGCTCCCTACGAACCTTTCAGTTCGTTGAAGTATCAAACAGAATTGATATCAGTGTTGGAGCTTCAATTGTTTCACGGCTTTTGAGACTGAATGCTCGATTTTTTGATCGACGCCCCGTCGGCGAGCTCGCCAGCCGCTTGGGAGAGTTGGAGAATATCAGACGTTTTTTGACCGGCACAGCATTGACAGTTGTACTTGATGCCTTCTTTGCGACTCTTTATTTCGCAGTGATGTTTTTCTACAGCCCACTGCTAACAATGATCATTTTACTAACAGTACCTTTACTTTTTGGAATTTCTCTGGGTATCACACCCATCACACAACGATTGATTCGGGCACGTGCAGAGGCATCATCACGCACACAATCCCTTCTTGTAGAAATCTTAGGCGGCATCCAAACAGTTAAGTTGCAAAATGCGGAATTAACTGCTCGGCGCCAATGGGAAGACCGACATCTACAATCCATCAACAAAGGATTCCAGGCTGTTCTCGCCAACACATCCAGTTCCAATGCACTACAGCTGATCAACAAAGTCAGCGGCATCCTTGTGATCGGAGTCGGGGCATGGCTGGTCCTCCGCAATGAATTGACGCTGGGCCAACTGATTGCGTTCCGCATTATAAGTAATTATGTAACCCAGCCAATGCTGCGGCTTGCATCAACATGGCAGCAATTCCAAGAGCTTTCTCTCTCCCTGGAAAGAGTTGGGGATGTGGTCAATCAACCGCTGGAAATCGGAGCTGAAGAAGAATTAAGCATCGTCATGCCAAAACTTGAAGGAAACATATCTGCAAGATCTTTGAGTTACTCATATAGCTCTTCTGGCCCCCCAATTCTCTCATCTGTTGACCTTGACATTACTGCCGGATCTTTTGTTGGATTGGTCGGAGAAAGTGGCTGCGGGAAG
The DNA here is from genome assembly GCF_020514235.1 of Synechococcus sp. MU1617. Lineage (NCBI taxonomy): Bacteria > Bacillati > Cyanobacteriota > Cyanophyceae > Synechococcales > Synechococcaceae > Synechococcus > Synechococcus sp. MU1617. The sequence continues at coordinate 79,262 of NZ_VTLB01000005.1, read as the reverse complement.
AGCACATTACTCAAGATGGTGCCAAGACTTTACAGACCAACTTCTGGCAAGTTACTAATCGATCAGCTTGATATTTCAAAAGTCGATCTTTATTCACTCAGATCTCAAATCGGCTTTGTTCCTCAAGACTGCCTTTTGTTTGAAGGCACTGTTTTCTCCAATATTGCCCTGGGTGATCCACAAGCGGAGAGTAGTCGTGTGATCGAGATGGCGACGATTGCCTGTGCCCATGAATTCATCATGAATCTCCCCCTCGGATACAGCACGCCGGTAGGAGAGAAGGGATCGGGTTTATCAGGAGGGCAGCGACAGAGAATCGCATTGGCGAGGATGCTGATGGAGAATCCAAAACTGATTGTCTTAGACGAGGCCACATCCGCACTCGATGTGAACACAGAGCGGCAGGTTGTGAGAAATCTGCGAAGTCATCTTAAAGATCAGACCGTCTTGATGATCACCCATCGATTGTCAACACTCACAGAAGCAGATCAAATCGTATTAATGCATGCAGGCCGAATCGATGAAAAAGGAACGCATCAACAATTAATGGAGTTGAGAGGAAGATACTTCGCTCTTTATCAATCACAGTTTGGTGAATCATGAAACACATAATCCAGAAAAGTTACAGGAAATTCCAAGACTTCATCGCTCAATTCACATCATCCAAAAATAAACAGCCACCGACAGCTGATCTTGCACTGCTACCACCACCAGCAATCTGGTCGAGAGTTTTGATTTGGACGTTAGGAACAGGCTCTCTTGGAATCATCACCTGGGCAACTTTCACCAAGGTTGAAGAAACAATCGTTTTGGCTGGGGAAATTACCACCGAGAAACCGGGAGTTCAAGTCACTGCTGTTGACCCCGGCATGGTGACAGGAGTCCATGTACAAATGCACCAAAGGGTTAATGCAGGGGAACTCCTAATCAGCTACAACGACGATGAAACCGATAAACGACTCGAAAGCCAGTTACGACAAAAAAAGGAACTCGAAACCCAACAAAAAGAAAACCAGATCATTCTCTCGCTTCGCCGCAGGCAGGCTGAAAAAAGACTAACTTTGGATCGAGATCTTCTTCACAGACTCGAAAAACTTGTAGCTGTTGGAGCCATCGAAGAAACGCAAATCCTCGAAAAAAAGGCTGAAATCGATGAGCTTGAGATTTCCCTTGAAAGCCTTGAAAGTGAACAAAATCGAACGCAAGCCCAATCCAATCAAAAAATCCTAGAAATCAAGCAAGTCATCCGAGAACTTGAAGCCAAGAAAGAGCGATTTGAAGTGAAATCTCCAATCGCAGGGTTTGTGCAGGAGTTACGCCATCAAACGATTGGGGAACGCATTAAAGCGTCTGACACCATCAGCGTGGTTGTTCCAGTGCAAGGCATCAAAGCCATTGTCAGAGTGCCCTCAAAGTTGAGCGCTCCATTGGAACTCAACACACCTGCAGATATCGATATCGATGCCTTCCCATCATCAGATTATGGTTCGGTACGAGCAGTGGTGAGTTCTATTTCTCCCACAACTCGCCAATCCACCAATCAATCCAGCGAGAAAGCCTATGAAGCAGATTTGAAACTGATGAGCCCGGTGAACCCTAAAAAATTAAGCCTCGATGATTTACGACCGGGAATGGCCATTACCGCAAAGGTACGCCTCAGGGAAAAACCGATTATCTCCACTGTATTTAACTTTTTAGACGACTTATTCGAGCCAATTAACGAGCAAAGATAAAGCTATCAATAGCGCGCCAGTGAGGGATCAATCTCATCAGACCAAGCCTCGATACCACCACTGACATTCACTGCTTCAATTCCACTTTGTTTAAGCAAAGATACCGCCTTGGCCGAACGCCCTCCAAGCTTGCAGTGGACAAATATTTGCTTAGAGGTCGACAAATCACGCAAACGCTCCATGGCTTCACCACTCTCAATCGATGCCAGGGGGATCAATTCAGATCCCACAATTGATGCAACTTGCGCCTCTTCTGGAGTGCGAACATCAATAAGAGCCATGTCGGTAGCACCGCTCTCCAGCAATGCCTTCAGCTCAATCACGCTGATGCTGTTCATGGCGGGGGCTGTTGGCTTACAAAACTCTCGGTAGTCAATCAGGCTCTCAACCTTCGGTCTGTCCGGATCAACGCGGAGGGTGAGTTCCCGAAATCGCATCGCCAGGGCGTCAACCACCAGCAGCCGACCATCCAGGCAGTCACCGATGCCGGTGATCAGTTTGATCGCTTCGGTGGCCTGGAGCAGACCGATCAGCCCCGGCATCACACCCATCACACCAGCCTCCGAGCAGGACGGAACAGCGTCCGGCGGAGGTGGTTCCGGCAGCAGATCGCGGTAGTTGGGGCTCGTCGGCGTGCGATTGAACAGGCTGACCTGCCCGTCAAAGCGCTGCACGGAGCCATAGACAAGGGGCTTGCCGAGCAACACACAGGCGTCGTTGATCAGATAACGGCTGGGGAAGTTGTCGGTACCGTCACAGACCAGGTCGTAGTCACCGATGAGGTCCAGGGCATTGCCCACAGTCAGCATGTGTTCATGCACCTCCACCTGACAGTGGGGATTGAGATCGTGGATCCGCGCTGCGGCTGAGCGGGCCTTGGAGCCGCCAACCCCGCTGGAGCTGTGGATCACCTGCCGCTGGAGATTGGAGAGCTCCACCACATCTCCATCCACGATTCCGATGCGGCCCACGCCTGCCGCAGCCAAGTACAGCAGCAGTGGAGATCCCAGCCCACCGCTGCCAACACAGAGCACCGAAGCAGACTTCAACCGCAGCTGACCGGCAAGGCCAACCTCGGGAAGGATCAGATGGCGGGCGTAGCGCCCCCGCTCATCAGCACTCAGCATCGGTTGGTCATGCATGGTTGTGAGTGTCCCAGAGCTGAATCGGGATTTCATCCACGCTGCGGTCACCATGCAGCCACCAGGCCCGCAGGCCGAACGAGGCAGAGAGAATCAGCATCAGACTTTCAGCCTTCCCCCAGCGGCGATCGTGGGGCGAGGGCACAGGCTCGGAGGCCGGATGGGAGTGGGCCACGCCAAGACAACGTTGATGGCGATCCCGTGCCCATCGCTGTGCTGCCAACTGCTCCCTCGGATCCACCAGAAACCTTCTGCGACGGTCATGGACAGGCCGCTGACCGGATGCCCCTCGTCCCCAGACATTGCAACAGGGCCAGGTCGTGGTCAGCCTCAAACAGCCTGCATTCGTCCGTTGTCCCAGCAGCAGGGCACAGCCTTCTTCGGGGTGGGGCGCCAACAAAATGCGGCGCAAATCCGTGTGGCAACGGTGATCAATTTGCAGCACGGATGGCGTAGACCCCGTCGCACCGATACGCTCAGCTGAAATTGTGAAGGATTTAGTCGTTCTCATGAGTGACGCCCCCACTGAAGTAAAGGATGCCGCCACAACCGTGACGACACCCGTCGACGCTCCTACTCAGGACGACACCACCTCCTTTGCTGAGCGCTACAGCGACGTTCTCGGCAAGGTGAACGACACCCTCGATGGGGTCGACTGGAGTCAGATGGGCCGCATCGGCAAGATCGTCGGCATCTTTGCGGCGGTGATCATTGCCCAGATCCTGATCAAGGGAATCCTCGACACGATCAATCTGCTGCCGATCGTTCCGGGGCTGCTTGAACTTCTCGGTGTGGTCGTTGTGGGCCAATGGAGCTGGAAGAACCTGACCACGAGCGAAAAGCGCAATGCTCTAGTGCAGCGTGTTCAAACCCTCCGGAAGGAGTACCTGGGCTGATCCTCAAAGCCGCCGAGCCAGATCCCTGAGACTGGCTCGGCATTGGCTCAGATAACTCCCCCCAAACAAATTGGCGTGGTTGAGCAGGTGGTACAGGTTGTAGATCTCCACCCGACCGTCAGCGCCTGGAGCATCGGGGAGCACATCCCGATAACCCGATCGGAAAGCTTCCCCGAAGCCACCGAACAGCCGGGTCATGGCCAAATCAACTTCCCGATCAGCCCACCAGCTGGCGGGATCAAAAATGCTCCCCCGTCCATCACTCAGGCTGGCGGCATTCCCACCCCAGAGATCGCCGTGCACCAAGGCCGGACGCGGTTGATGCTCGTTCAGATGCTCTGCGAGGCGCATTAACAACGGGTTGAGGTCTGTTGAATCCTGCTTCAACCCATCAAGGGCTTCCAGTTGAGGGCGCAGCCTGAGCTCCACGAAGGCCAATCCCCAGTCATCGCGCCACCCCCCCGGTTGAGGTCCAGCGCCAATGAAGCCGTCACGGTGCCAGCCGAAACGACCTGGGCTGGAGGCCATCGACGCCTGATGCAGCAGTGCCAAACCCCGGCCGAGGGCTGTTTGGTCGCTGCCGCCGCAATCCAACCAAGGCAACAGCAGCACCGCACCATGGGGCAGTGCCGCCAGAGCGATGGGCTGCGGCACAACAAGAAAGGAGGCATCGGCTTGAGCATGCAAGGCCTCAAGGGCCTCCGCCTCCACCTCAAACAGGGGCAGCGCACGAGCGCCACCGCTTTTAGCAAACAACACCTGACCATCACGGAGGCGCAGTTTCCAGGCCTGATGAATGCAACCACCCCCGACGGGGGAGACATCCGTGATGTCAGCCCCCGCCAACGGGCCGTCTTCGGCGGTGAGATCCCGGCGCAGTTCGCTGTTCATCCTCAGCAAGCCCCCCTGTCTTGCCAGCATGGCTCGATTCATCAGAACGTCGTGAACGATTCCAGCGTGATCGTGGTGGGCGGTGGGATCGCTGGATTAACCGCCGCGGCACTGCTGGCCCGCGATGGCGTCGACGTCACGCTGCTGGAAGCGCATCAACAACCGGGGGGATGTGCCGGAACGTTCCGGCGTGGTCCATGGGTGTTCGATGTTGGGGCGACCCAGGTCGCCGGGTTGGAGCCCGGTGGCAGTCATGCGCGACTGCTCAAGCATCTGGACATGCCTTTGCCCACGGCAGAGCTGCTGAACCCAGGTTGTGTGGTTGACCTGGGCGATGGCTCGCCTCCCATTTCGCTCTGGCATGACCCGGAAGCCTGGGCCGCCGAGCGTGAGCGTCAATTCCCCGGCAGCCAACGCTTCTGGAGCCTTTGCCATCAGTTGCATTCCAGCAACTGGCAGTTCGCCAACCAAGACCCCGTGGTGACCCCGCGCTCCCTCTGGGATCTCGGCACATTGCTGCGGGCCCTGCGTCCCGCAACGCTGGTATCGGGACTGTTCACAGGTCTGACCATCGCCGATCTGTTGCAGCTGTGTGGGTGCGGTGACGATCAACGGCTGCGGCGCTTTCTCGACCTCCAGCTGAAGCTGTACTCCCAGGAACCGGCCAATCGCACGGCGGCGCTGTACGGCGCAACCGTCCTGCAAATGGCCCAAGCACCCCTAGGGCTCTGGCATCTGGAGGGATCGATGCAGGTGCTGAGCAATCAGCTGGTGGCCGCCATTGAGCGCGACGGCGGAACGGTGCTGATGAAGCATCGGGTCACCAAGCTGCAGCCCAGCTCATCCGGCTGGCAGGTGACGATCAGCACCGGCAAAGGCGCGGAACAACAACTCAGCAGCCGCGATGTGGTCTGCAGCCTGCCCCCCCAGTGCCTGCTGGAGCTGATCGAACCGGATCGACTGCCCAAGGGCTACTGCAAGCGACTGGAAAACCTGCATGAACCCAGTGGTGCAGTGGTGCTCTACGGAGCGGTGCAGCGTGATGCACTGCCGAATCCCTGTCCAGGCCATCTCCAGCGGAGCTGTGGATCCCCGGGATCCCTGTTCGTCTCTGTCAGCCGCGAGGGAGATGGACGGGCGCCCCAGGGGCAGGCCACCTTGATTGCCAGCGTGTTCACCCCAACAGGCGACTGGTGCCGCTTGCCGGAGCCGGAGTACCAACAGCGCAAAACAGAGACGCTGAACCTGATCCAAGCCGAACTGAACCGCTGGCTTTCACTTGAAGACGACGCCTGGTTACACGCTGAACTGGCAACACCACGGGGCTTCGCCGGCTGGACAGGCCGTCCCAATGGCATGGTCGGAGGCCTTGGACAGCATCCAAGCCGGTTCGGCCCCTTCGGCTTGGCAGGACGAACGCCCATGCCTGGTCTTTGGCTCTGCGGCGACAGCCTCCATCCGGGAGAGGGCACAGCAGGCGTGAGCCTGTCAGCCCTGAATGCCTGCCGTCAGCTCAGAGCCGAGCGGGGACAACCCCTCAGCTTTCGGAGCTGACCTCCCCTGACGCCCTCAAAAAATCCGGGCGCAGGGTCTGCGTTCGGCGCAGTTCCAACTCGAGCTGAGGCCAGTTTTGCTGGAGAACAGCATCTTCGAGCTGCTCAAGGCTCCAGCGGTAGGCCGCCAAGCCGCGCAACACCGCTTCCCGGTTGGTGGAAGCCATCGCCACCCCCAGCTGGGGATTCCCTCCGCCCACACGACTGGTGTCGGCAAAGCCGCTGGACGCCAGCACCATCGCCAACTGCCGGATCTCCGGATCCCGTTCATCCCCCACCGCCCGCAGCAGTGCAGCACTCACCAACACCGGCATGTGGGAAATCAGAGCAACCGCCTGGTCGTGCTGCGACGCGGTGGATGTCAGCCAATGACCGCCCACGCTGACGGCAAGATCACGAACCTGGGCCAGGGCAGCGGAGTCTGTTTCTTGATCCGGAGTTGCAATCCAAGGGCGACCGCGGAACAGATCCGTCACCCCAGCCTCAACGCCCGCCTGAGCTGTGCCTGCCATGGGGTGACTGGCCACAAAGCGGGGATGCCGCTGGCGCCAAACCTCCAACACAGGCTGTTTGACCGAACCGACATCGGTGACCACCGCTGCCTCAGGTAGGGCGGCAATGAGCTCATCCGGTGGGCTCAACAGCAAGGGGATTGGCAACGCCAGGATCACCAGATCGCAATCCGAGAGGCAACCGGGATCGGTCGACACCGCTCCCACCAGCCCTCGTGCCATGGCGCGATCCGCCGTGGCCTGACGATGCACCAGGCCCTGCACACTCCAGCCCCGTGCCTGGAGATCCAGACCAAGGGATCCCCCAATCAATCCAAGGCCAACGATCCCTACACGTCCCGGTTGCACCGCCATCCCTCCCGCAGGGTCGTGAAGCCATGTTGATGGATGGATTGCCATGAACCAATCGCCGGGGGAACCCTGCTTAGGGTTTGAGGATGTTGGAAGCTCAGGCCCACCATCAGATCAAAACCCTGCTTCGCCAGGAGGAATCGGACTGGCCCCACCACCTGACCCTGAGCCGGCTGGTGGCAAGAAGCCTGAGGCGTCGCGATACGACGCTCGTTCAGCTCCCCCCCAGCAGCAGCGAACGATGGTGGCTCGGTCTGCTGGTACCGCTGTGCCTGGCTCCCGAAGCAGGAGCGCTGGTGCTGACAGCCCCACAGCGCCGGCGCCTGCTCCAGTTGGAATTGCCCCGTCTCCGCAACCAGGGCCTGCGGCTTCCCTGCTGGCAGGGACCAAAGCCTCCGGAAGGTGCACAGCTCTGGCTGATGGATGTTGGCGAGCTGATTCAGGCCCATCGGGACGGGCACTTGGGGCAACGGCAACTGCTGATCCCCGAGATGGATCAATTGAGCCGGCGGATGCGCAACGCTCTCAGCTTGGAGATCGAGCATCAGCACTGGGATGAGCTGCGCCAGGCCTGTCCCCAGGCTGAATCCGGATTGCTGGAGCTGCATGACCGCATGAGCCGGCAGCTGTTCGCTGATGCCACGAGGCCCGGTGGCGCTGTGCGACTCGAAGGCTCAGCCGGGCAGGCCCTGCGGGATCTGCTCCAGCTGTTGCCAGCCAGCCCTGAGCCGTGGAACACCCTCCGCAGCATCAACCCGGCGGAGTGGAGTCAATGGGCTGAACTGGATCACCGGCTGCTCCAATGGTGCTGGAAGCTGGCCCCCCTCGAACCGCACCAACTGATGCGGGGGGTGCTGCTGGATCACCCCTGCCTGATGTTCAGCAGCAATGGAGACGACGCCAGGCTGGATCTGGAATTTGAACAGGCCGGCGTGGTCCCCGACGTGCGGGCAACACTGCGTGAACGGGAGCTGAATGAACCGCTCCCCCTCTATGCCCCGCGTCGCCAGCCGCTGCCGAACACACGGATATACGCCCAACATCTCCTGGAGGAGAGCAGACGGCTCATCCTTGGCCAGGCGGGGCTCACCATCGTTCTGATCAATGACGACCAGCTGCGTCGGCAGCTGACCAGCGCGCTGGCTGCGGAATTCGGACGCCGTGTGGGACAGGAGTCGACAGCACCCGAAAGCAATGGCGTGGTGACCTGCAGCTGGGACTGGTGGCTGGAGCATCAGGAGCAGCTGCCGGCCCCAGCACAGCTGATTGTCGGCATGCTCCCCATCGCCAGCCTGGACAACCCGCTCACCTCGGCTCGGGTGGAACGGTTGAAACAACAGGGAGATGACTGGTTCCGCACCTTGCTGCTGCCGGAAGCCCTGAGCCTGATCCCTGCCGCAATTGCGCCGATTCGACGCAGTGGTGGTCGCCTGGCCATCCTCGACGGTCGCCTCCGAGGGCGCAGCTGGGGTGATCAGGTGCTGCATCGACTGGAACCTTGGATTCCATTGCAGCGACTGCTGCCGGAGTGAACAACGCCTAACCTCCCTTCAACGCTCAGAAGTGCATGGGAGAAGCACGCCGCCGGGCTGCCCAGGGCTTACCCCCCCGTCAGCCCAAGGCCAGCACCAAATCTGTGGACACCTCCCCACGGGTGGTGTCCTGGCTTCCGCTGACCCGCAACCAGACGCAGCAGTTCATGGCGGTGACCACCCGCGGCGCCTGGATCGGCATCGGAGGGATGGTGGTGCTTTGGATCACGGTGCGCTTCATCGGCCCAGCGGCCGGTTGGTGGACGCTTGCGGACACCCCCTGAGCAACCTCAACCCAACCAACAAAAACAAAAGAAAACCTTTAGGCTGGGTCTCAATGGAGACTCAATCATGTTTCCGCGTTTAGCCGAGCACTACAGATCCGTCGTTGAAGACCTGGTGATGAGCCTGCAGGCCCTCGCCACCAGCCTTCAAAGCGCCGGCCTAACAGCCACCTGTTACTCCTGTGGCGACGGTCGCGATGGCCATGGGGCTTCGTTTGTGGCGGACATCGGCGATGGCCACATGGTGCGCTTTCTTGTCTCCGACTTCGGCATCAGCTGGGTGGAATCCCGCAACGGCCGAGAACTGGTGAAGCTGGAAGGGGCTGAAGCCATCCAGGAACTGCAGCGGATGGCAGATCTGGCTCAAGAGGGCCAAGTCCGCACCATGCAGCCCTTGGCCCAAGCCGCCTGATTTCAGGCGGCTTCTGAGACCTTCGCCGAAGCCGACTTGTCGGCAGCAGCCGTTTTTGCAGCGGCGGCCAAGGGCCGCATGGAGTTCGACTTGACCTCTGAACCCTCGGTCAATTTCTGACGCACCAGTGTTTCGATGGTGGCTGTTGCATCCGGGTTCTCCTCCATCCAGGTGATGGTGTTGTCGCGACCCTGGCCAATGTTGTCTGCCTCGTAGCTGTACCAAGCGCCCTTGCGAACAACAACGCCCGTCTCCTCAGCGAGATCAAGCAGACAACCCAAGGTGCTGATGCCGCGGCCAAAGAGAATGTCGAATTCGGCAATGCGGAAGGGTGGCGCAACCTTGTTTTTCGCCACTTTCACCTTGGCCCTGATACCGAATTCCTCGGTTCCCCTCTTGAGCGTCTGAATTCGACGGATGTCGAGGCGAACCGAGGCATAGAACTTGAGCGCGTTACCTCCAGTGGTGGTCTCTGGGTTGCCGTAGGTCACACCAATCTTGAGACGCAGCTGGTTGAGGAAGATGACGGTGCAACCCGACTTGCCGATATTGCCTGTGATCTTCCGCATCGCCTGACTCATCAGACGCGCCTGGGCGCCAACCGCCAGGTCTCCCATCTCACCTTCGATCTCAGCACGGGGGGTGAGGGCAGCCACCGAGTCGACGACGACGAGGTCCACCGCCGCGGATCGCACCAACTGGTCAACAATCTCCAGCGCCATCTCACCGGTGTCGGGCTGAGAAACCAGCAGGTTCTCAACATCAACACCCAGAGAAGCGGCATAGACGGGATCCAGGGCATGCTCCGCATCCACGAAGGCCGCCACACCACCACGCTTTTGCACTTCAGCAATCGCGTGCAGGGTGAGCGTGGTTTTACCGGAACTTTCCGGGCCATAAATCTCCACCACACGACCCTTCGGGTAACCACCACCCAAAGCGAGATCGAGGGTCAGCGCACCGGTGGAAATCGTCTCCACCCGCATGCGGGAGGCATCCCCCAGCCGCATGATCGATCCCTTGCCGAAGTTGCGTTCGATCTGACCCAAAACCAGATTCAGCGCCTTGTCCCTCTCACCGGAGGAACGGGGATCGGAAGCGCCGGATTTCATATCTGCAGGCATGAGAAGGACCTGAAACTAAGGAACGAGAGATCCAATGCCACAGAAGCGCCGAATCGTCTCAGGTAGTACAAGCGTACCGTAGCGAATCAGGGCCATTGCGCCAGGGGGGCCCGAAAGCGATCCGGATGGAGCAACGCAATTCCAGGCGGAAGACCGCTCTGATCCTTCGGGCGAAGATAGCCCCAACTCACCAGAAAACAGGGCAGTTGATCCAACCCTGGCGTTGAGCGCACCGCCTCAAGCGTCGCCCGGCGGTCTTCCACGAAGCCGCACAGGCTTCGCTGCCGCTGGAGCTGGAGCAGAACCTGAGGCTTAGCGCCAGCCTCACGACCATCCAGACGCCAAGGATGCAGGCCAAGGCTGTTCAGCAGCTCAGCGGTGAAGGCCTGGGTTTTTGTCGTCAGAACAGCCCAGTCCACCCCCTCTGCTTCCAACTGCTTCAGCCGCTCCACCAGACCGGGGAAAGGTCGATGCAACGCCAACCACGCGGAACGGTTCTGCCGCACCGCTTCGTCTCTGGAGGCATCAAGTGCCGCCTGCAGCTGCTCCGGCTGCCATCCACGCCGTTGCAGTGCCAAGGCCTGCGCTTCCCCATAGGACTGCAGCCAAACCTGAAGGTTCAGCGCCGGCAGTTCCGCGGCCAGCAGCACCATTTCCCAACCGTGATGCACCCACGGCCGCAGCTGACGGAAGGCGTCAGGCACCTGATCAGGCGTAAAGCCCTCTGGAGCAGCCTCAAGACGACGACAGGCATGCCAAGCACTCCACCAGTACTCGGCCATTCCATCGACGATGACCCCGTCGAAATCGAAGACGAGCAGTGGGCGAAGGTTCATGGACAAAAACTGGGCCGCTAGGATTCGAACCTAGGAATGGCGAGACCAAAACCCGCTGCCTTACCGCTTGGCGACGGCCCACTGAACCGGAAAAGACCGCGACTTGCGGCTCACCGGAGCACTAATAGTTACTCATAGCAGCCAACCGTTCGTCAATCCACGAACAAACGATCAGGGAGGAAAAACCCGCAAGCGGGACAGTTCAGCCTCGCCGAAGACATCGCTGCGTAGCCGGTAACGGCGCACAAGATCGGCTTGCATCCGGAGAACACGCTCACTTCGCGGCAGCAACTCCACCGGCCTGCCTTGCGGCATCACCACCTGTTCCACTGCAAGACGGCATTCCTCGAGAGCAGCCAATTCATCGTCCTGAGACTCCCGGTCCGGCGGGGTGACCTCTGCGGACGATTCGGTGGCCTGACGGCGGAGAAGACGGGCCATGGCACGGGTCACCTGGGGCAGGGTGTCGGACTTAATCACCAGGATCGGGATCCCCAGATCCCTGGCCTGACGGCGCAGCGACGGTTGACGACTGAGGCCGAGCCGAATGCTCAACACCACATCAGCCTCACTCAAATCATCCACAACCTGAGCCTTCCAGCCGTGAGAACGGATAGCCTCCTCCACAACACGGGGAAGAACCCCGCAACAGAGAACCTGCAGAGGCTCGGCGCTGGTCTCCGGTGAAGATTGTTCGTCTGCTGCACTTTCCTTGCGAACACTGACCGCAGGCATGGGCACGGGAACTGAGACGGGCTGTTCCGCAAACGGCCGTTGGGACGGAGGGCGCAGCAAACCCGAAGACTGCGGCGGGTCCACCAGCTGAACGCCCCCCTCAGGCGTCAGCTCGCGCTCCTGAACCCTGGGCTTCAGACCCCGAAGCAGTTGGTCCACAGTGGCGGCAACGTCAGTGTGTACGGCCCAGCGCTGCCGGCTATGCATTTCAACTGCAACCGGAAAAGTCGGTTCGGCGGCACGCTCCAACACCGTTTTCTGACTGCGACGCCGCCGGGCCTCCTCATCCCCGAGGGTGACCGTCTGAATCCCGCCCACCAGATCGCTGAGGGTGGGGTTCTTGATCAGGTTGGCCAAAGCATTGCCGTGAGCTGTGGCGACAAGCACCACGCCACGTTCGGCGATGGTGCGCGCGGCTTGCGCCTCCAGCTCCGTGCCGATCTCATCAATCACGATGACTTCTGGCATGTGGTTTTCCACCGCCTCGATCATGGTTTGGTGCTGCAGCTCAGGCCTGGCCACCTGCATGCGGCGGGCCCGACCGATCGCGGGATGGGGGATGTCGCCATCACCGGCGATCTCATTGCTCGTGTCGATCACAACAACGCGCCGCTCCAACTCATCCGAAAGCACCCGGGCGATCTCACGCAACGCCGTTGTCTTGCCCACACCCGGGCGCCCCATCAACAGCAGGGACTGCCCTCCATCCAGGAGGTCCCGCACCATCGCAACGGTGCCGAACACGGCTCGCCCCACCCGGCAGGTCAGACCGACAACATCGCCCTGACGGTTGCGGATCGCGCTAATCCGGTGAAGCGTTCGTTCGATTCCCGCCCGGTTATCGCCACCGAACTGACCAAGCCTGGCCACCACGGCCGCCAGATCCTCCCGGGACAAGGGCGTGGAACCCAGCGCCAGGGCACGGCCTGGATAACGCGCTTCCGGAACCCGACCGAGATCGAGCACCACCTCAAGCAACTGCTGTCGTGCCTCTTCCGGCTGCAACTGCTCCTGCACGGCGTCCGGCAGGAGCTCAAGAAGGCGATCCAGATCGTCGGTGACCCGTTGCGTGCCCATGGGATCTGCGCGTTTCAGCCTTCTAGCAAGAGCGCTGCAGCCATGGCGTAACCAATGGACGCGCGAGCGAGAGGGCACGGTTCCAACCCTCGGGCCATTGCCACAAGGCAAGTCCACGGGTTTGCGCCTCATCCAGCACAGGCATCAGCAAGCGACGGGCCACACCACCAAAGGCGATGCCAGCCGGGCGCTCCGTCGGGTGCAAGAACTCCAGCGTTGCGGCGTTGGTGCCACCGGCAAGCTGCAGCGGACCCGGTGGTGCCAGACCACGCATGGCACGCCAGAGCAGAACCGCGGCCCGCGCGGTGCCAGCACCCACATCGCCGCTCATCGGACGCCCATCCAGCTGCCAGAGGGGTCTGTAACCGGCTTGGCGCAGGCGGGAGTAGCGACGCCAAAGCAAACCAGCCAACTGATCGGCCTTCACGCCGTGGGCCTCCAATCCGGAGCTCACGGCCAAACGCCGCAAAGGAACGTGGTGCTGCTGAAGGCTTTGGATCAGCGTCGAGAAGCCCTCGTCATGCCCAGATGCCGTGTGAATCTCCACAGCATCGGGCTGAGTCGATTTCAGCAAGGAGATCACCTGCTCGGGTTCCAGTCGGTGGTCGCGTTCCTCAATCAAGCCATGGGGGCAAGCCGGCAAGCAGCGGCCGCAGCCATAGCAACGCTGCTGGTCGATCCCAGCAGCGGGCGAAATCGCTGCCGCAGGACAAATCCTTTCGCAGGGCCGCGGGCAGTCCGCAGGGCAGTGATCAGGATCGAACCAGGCCTTGCGGAAGTGAGCATCGATCCCATCGCTAAGGCTGACCATCAGCCAGGGGCGACGCCCTGTTTGCGCCTCAGCCCAGTCCAGACCGCGACGCGCTGCAATGGCGACCGCTGGATCTGCAGCCACATCAACGCAATGAACACCGACAGCCGCAAAAACAGCGGTCAGATCGGCAATGGCAGGCAAATCCTGGTTGCTTGCTCCACAGATCAGCTTGACCCAACGGCCCTGATCGAGGGCCTCATCAGGCGTCAGGCCTTCAGATATGTGGTCATCGGTTCCCACTTCAGGCTGCGAGCACCACCCATCTCCACGATGATGCGTAAACGTGGTTCGCGCTTGCACAGATCGCAGAGCGAAAGAAGTTCGGAGCGCGACAGCACCTGGCCTTCCAACAGCCACAGGGCCACAGGAGCATCACCTTCAAACAGATCGCCGAGCTGGGGAGCCACCTCCTGCACTTCTCCCACAGCAGCACCACGACCAACGCTTTGATGACCGAGATGGGGCGGACGGATGCCGTGCTTCTGGGTGAGGAACACCTCCGGGTCACCGAGGCCGCGGGCTGATGTCATGCGGGTGCTGTAACCGGCACCGCGCAGACGTCTTAATAGACGGGTTTCTGCACCGCCTTCGAGCGGAGCCTGAACCGCCAGACAGCCATTGGCTTCGAGATCACGGCGAAATGCCTGACCGGTGAGAAGCAGAGGCATGGCAGCTACAGGGATTGAAGGGGATTCTGGCAGCAGGCAGATGGATCAGAGGAGCAGGTAGGTCGGTGTTGTAGGTTCGATGTTTGTTCTGTGTTTCTGTGCCCGTCCGCTAGCCGGGCCTCCAGTCGGCAGAACAGATTCGGCGATTGCGTCGAATCTCCAGGCCAGTACGGAAGCTTTCTTCGGAGATCTCCGTCGGGAAACTGCAACCGCACATTGTGCAGATGCAAGTCCCAGCCTCGCTGAATCGTTCGCTAGCCCATTCGAATCCACTCCTTCGGGAGTTCCGCTTCGAACCACGTCTGCGTCCAATCGATCAGCACCTGACCCCATGCGGTTCTCCGCTTGGTGGTTGTCCACGCTGGCGCTTCCTCCCCATCCATGTCCATCGGCATCCTCGGGAAGAAGCTGGGTATGTCCCAGTTCTTCGACGAGCAGGGCAGAGCTGTTCCGGTCACCTTGATCGAAGCCGGCCCCTGCCGCATCACCCAACTCAAAAACGACGACACTGACGGATATTCCGCAGTGCAGATCGGCTTTGGCGAAACCCGCGAGAAGCTGATCAACAAGCCCGCCCAGGGTCACCTCAACAAATCCGGAGAGGGACTTCTGCGTCATCTGCGCGAATACCGCGTCGACAGCGTTGAAGGTCTCGAACTCGGTGGAGACATCACCGTCGGCGATTTCGAAGCCGGCCAGAAGGTGGATGTCAGCGGTGACACTGTCGGCCGCGGCTTCTCTGGCTACCAGAAGCGCCACGGCTTCAGCCGGGGTCCGATGACCCACGGTTCGAAGAACCACCGCGAGCCCGGTTCGACCGGTGCCGGTACGACCCCTGGCCGGATCTATCCCGGTAAGCGGATGGCCGGTCGCTATGGCGGCAAGAAAATCACCACCCGCGGTCTGACCATCCTCAAGGTGGACAGCGAGCACAACCTGCTGGTGGTGAAGGGATCCGTGCCCGGCAAGCCTGGTGCGCTGCTCAACATCCGCCCGGCCTTGCGCGTGGGCGCCAAGCCCGCCAAAGGAGGTAAGTGATGGCCAGTTGTGTCGTTCGTGATTGGCAGGGCAAGGAAGCCGGTAAGGCAACCCTGGACCTGAAGGTGGCCAAAGAGACCACCGCCGTTGATCTCATGCATCGGGCTGTTCTGCGTCAGCAGGCCCATGCACGCCAAGGAACCGCCAGCACCCTCACCCGCTCAGAAGTGCGCGGTGGTGGTCGCAAGCCCTACAAGCAGAAAGGAACTGGTCGGGCCCGTCAGGGATCGATCCGGACTCCCCTGAAGCCCGGCGGCGGCATCATCTTTGGACCCAAGCCCCGCACGTACAACCTTGCGATGAACCGCAAGGAGCGTCGTCTGGCCCTGCGCACTGCGCTGATGGCTCGCATTGACGATGTGACCGTCGTGAAGGACTTCGCTACTGCGCTGGAGGCCCCCAAGACCCGTGAGATCACGGACGCCTTGGGACGCCTCGGTGTCGCGGCCGGCTCCAAAGTGCTCATCGTTCTGACGAACCCCTCCGATGTTGTCCGCCGTTCCGTGCGCAACCTGGAGAAAGTCAAGTTGATCTCCGCAGATCAGCTGAACGTCTTCGACCTGCTCCACGCCAATGCATTGGTGCTGGGCGAGGAAGCTCTCGCAACCATCCAGGAGGTCTACGGCGATGACTGAACGTTTCCAAGGACGCCTGGCGGATGTGATCCGCCGTCCCCTGATCACCGAGAAGGCCACCCGCGCCCTCGAAATCAACCAGTACACCTTCGAGGTAGACCACCGCGCCGCGAAGCCCGACATCAAGGCCGCCATTGAGCAGCTCTTCGATGTGAAGGTCACCGGCATCAGCACCATGAATCCCCCGCGACGCTCCCGTCGCATGGGTCGCTTCGCCGGCAAACGTGCCCAGGTGAAGAAAGCCGTGGTGCGCCTGGCGGAGGGCAACTCGATCCAACTCTTCCCTGAGTCCTGAGGGGTCTGAATCGTCATGGCAATCCGTAATTTCCGCCCCTACACCCCCGGTACCCGCACCCGGGTGGTCACTGATTTCAGTGAGATCACCAGCCGCAAGCCGGAGCGGACCCTGGTGGTGGCTAAACACCGCCGCAAGGGTCGCAACAACCGCGGTGTGATCACCTGCCGCCATCGCGGTGGTGGCCACAAGCGCCTCTACCGCGTGGTTGATTTCCGTCGCAACAAGCACGGTGTCACCGCCAAGGTGGCCGCAATTCACTACGACCCGCACCGCAACGCGCGTCTGGCACTGCTCTTCTACGCCGATGGCGAGAAGCGCTACATCCTGGCTCCCGCAGGAGTTCAGGTGGGTCAGACCGTGGTCTCCGGCCCTGATGCCCCGATCGAGAACGGCAACGCCATGCCGTTGTCCTCGGTGCCCCTCGGTTCGGCTGTTCACTGCGTTGAGCTCTACGCCGGTCGAGGCGGCCAGATGGTCCGGACAGCCGGTGCCAGCGCCCAGGTGATGGCAAAAGAAGGCGACTACGTCGCTCTGAAGCTGCCCTCCACCGAGGTTCGCCTGGTTCGCCGCGAGTGCTACGCCACCCTCGGCGAGGTCGGCAACTCCGAAATGCGCAACACCAGCCTGGGTAAGGCCGGTCGTCGCCGCTGGCTCGGACGTCGTCCTCAGGTTCGAGGCAGTGTGATGAACCCCTGCGATCACCCCCACGGTGGTGGTGAGGGTCGTGCACCGATCGGCCGTTCCGGCCCGGTGACCCCCTGGGGCAAACCCGCCCTCGGTCTCAAGACCCGCAAGCGGAACAAACCCAGCAACCAATACGTGCTCCGGAAGCGTCGCAAGACCTCCAAGCGGAGCCGTGGCGGACGCGATTCCTGATGCAATCCATCACTTTGCCGCTTGCTTAAACCGTTATGGGACGTTCACTCAAAAAAGGTCCGTTTATTGCCGACAGCCTGCTTCGCAAGGTTGAAAAGCAGAACGACAACGACGACAAGTCTGTGATCAAGACCTGGTCACGGGCCTCCACGATCCTGCCGATGATGATCGGCCACACGATCGCGGTTCACAACGGCCGCACCCATGTGCCGGTGTTCATCACCGAGCAAATGGTGGGTCACAAGCTGGGAGAGTTCGCTCCCACCCGCACCTTCAAGGGCCACATCAGAGACAAGAAAGGAGGCCGCTAATCCATGACATCGTCAACCCCAACGGCACCCACTGCCCAGGCTCACGGACGCTTCATCCGAGGCTCTGTGTCCAAGGTGCGTCGTGTGCTCGACCAAATCCGTGGCCGCACCTACCGCGACGCGCTGATCATGCTCGAGTTCATGCCCTACCGCTCCACCGGCCCGATCACCAAGGTGCTCCGGTCTGCGGTGGCCAACGCTGAGCACAACCTCGGTCTTGACCCCTCTTCTCTGGTGATCTCGAGCGCCAGCGCTGACATGGGCCCTTCCATGAAGCGCTATCGCCCCCGCGCCCAAGGCCGGGCTTTCCAGATCAAGAAACAGACCTGCCACATCAGCATTGCTGTGGCGGCTCAGACCGATTCCTGACCCTCGAGGACTCTGACCCAATGGGACACAAAATCAACCCAACCGGTCTGCGCCTGGGGATCACCCAGGAACACCGGTCACGCTGGTACGCCTCCAGCAAAAACTATCCGGCCCTCCTTCAGGAGGATGACCGGATTCGCAAGTTCATCCACAAGAAGTACGGCTCAGCCGGCATCAGCGATGTGCTGATCGCCCGTAAGGCCGATCAACTTGAAGTTGAACTCAAGACCGCACGCCCTGGTGTGCTGGTCGGCCGTCAAGGCAGCGGCATCGAAGACCTTCGTTCCGGCATTCAGAAGACCGTCGGCGACTCCAGTCGTCAGGTGCGGATCAATGTTGTCGAGGTCGAACGCGTCGACGGTGATGCCTTCCTCCTCGCCGAATACATCGCCCAGCAGCTTGAGAAGCGTGTGGCCTTCCGCCGCACCATCCGCATGGCTGTGCAGCGCGCTCAGCGTGCCGGTGTTCTGGGTCTGAAGATCCAGGTGTCCGGTCGCCTGAACGGTGCTGAGATCGCTCGGACGGAATGGACCCGTGAGGGTCGGGTGCCCCTGCACACCCTGCGTGCCGACATCGACTACGCCACCAAGGTGGCCAGCACGACCTACGGCGTGCTCGGCATCAAGGTGTGGGTGTTCAAGGGCGAGGTGCTGAGCGAACAAGCTCAGCCCATGCCGGTGGGGGCCGCCCCCCGGCGCCGGGCCAGCCGTCGGCCCCAACAGTTCGAAGACCGCTCCAACGAGGGTTGAACAGGAGGCCTGAACCATGCTGAGTCCAAAACGCGTCAAATTCCGTAAGCAGCAGCGAGGCCGCATGCGCGGCGTCGCCACCCGGGGCAACACCATTGCCTTCGGACAGTTCGCGCTGCAGGCACAGGAATGTGGCTGGATCACCTCGCGCCAGATCGAGGCCAGCCGTCGTGCCATGACCCGCTACGTCAAGCGTGGCGGAAAAATCTGGATCCGGATCTTCCCCGACAAGCCGGTCACCATGCGCGCTGCCGAAACCCGGATGGGTTCCGGTAAGGGCAACCCAGAATTCTGGGTGGCGGTGATCAAGCCCGGCCGGATCCTGTTCGAGATGGGCGGTGACGAAATCACCCCCGAAATCGCCAAGGAAGCCATGCGCCTCGCGCAATACAAGCTTCCCGTGAAGACCAAGTTCATCCAGCTGGATGAGCAGGAGAAGTCAGCTGGTGCCAAGGCTCCGGCAGCTTCTGAAGCCGTCACCGTGGAGTCCTGACCATGGCCCGTCCTAACGCCGCCGATGTGCGCAGCCTGTCCGATTCGGACATCAACGAACAGATCGACGGCCTGCGCCGCGAACTGTTCCAACTCCGTTTCGAGCAGGCCACGCGCCAGCTCGCCAACACGCACCGTTTCAAAGAGGTCCGCATCAAGCTGGCCCAGCTGCTGACGGTGCAGTCGGAGCGCCAGCGCTCCACCGCCTCCTGATCCCCCACTCCGTAACCATGGCAGTCAAGGAAAGGATCGGCACCGTCGTCAGCGACAAGATGGAAAAAACGGTGGTGGTCGCGGTGGAAAGCCGCTTCCCACACCCCATCTATCAAAAGACGGTCAGCCGTACCACCCGTTACAAGGCTCACGACGAAGACAACACCTGTCGCGTCGGTGACCGCGTTCGCATCACTGAAACCCGTCCGATGAGCCGCCAGAAGCGGTGGGCCATCGCCGAGGTTCTCAGCCACAGCCCCAAGGCTGCAGCTGAAGAAGCCAACAAGGCTGAAGCTCAGGAGGTGAAGCAGTGATCCAGCAGGAGTCCTATCTCACCGTTGCCGACAACAGCGGCGCCAAGCGCATCCAGTGCATTCGCGTCCTCGGCACCAACCGTCGCTACGCCCACGTTGGCGACGTGATCGTTGCCGCCGTCAAGGATGCCGCCCCCAACATGGGTGTCAAAAAGTCCGACGTGGTGAAGGCCGTTGTGGTGCGCACCAAAGCCACCATGCGTCGTGAGACCGGAAACTCAATCCGGTTCGACGACAACGCCGCCGTCATCATCAACGACGACAAAAACCCGAAAGGCACTCGCGTCTTCGGACCGGTGGCCCGTGAGCTGCGTGAGCGCAGCTTCACCAAAATCGTGTCCCTCGCTCCGGAGGTGATCTGACCATGGCGACTGCAACCACCAAGGCCAAGGCCACCGAGCGCATCAAAATGCGCATCCGTAAGGGCGACACCGTTCAGGTAATCGCCGGCAAAGACAAGGGCAAGACCGGTGCCGTTCTGCGCACTCTGCCCAACGAGAACCGTGTCGTCGTGGAGGGCGTAAACATGCGCACCCGCCATGAAAAGCCCACCCAAGAGGGCGAGACCGGCCGCATCGTGACGGAGGAAGCTTCCCTGCATGCCTCCAACGTGATGCTGTATTCCACCGACAAAAAGGTGGCAAGCCGCGTTGAAATCGTCGTCGACAAGGACGGCACCAAGAAGCGCCGGCTCAAGAAAACCGGTGAAGTCCTCGACTGATCCCGACTTCTGACCACGCCCAGAAGCACCCCAACCCGTTATGTCACTCAAGAAGCGCTACCGGGAGACCATCCAGCCCAAGCTGCAGAAGGATCTCTCCCTCACCAACATCCACGAAGTCCCCAAGGTGCTGAAAGTCACCGTTAACCGGGGTCTCGGCGAAGCCGCCGCCAATGCCAAGTCCCTCGAGGCTTCGGTGAATGAGCTGGCGCAGATCACCGGCCAAAAGGTCGTTGTGACCCGTGCCAAAAAAGCCATCGCCGGCTTCAAGATTCGGCAGGGCATGCCGATCGGCTGTGCCGTCACCCTCCGTGGTGATCGGATGTATGCCTTCCTCGAGCGCCTGATCAACCTGGCGCTGCCCCGCATCCGCGACTTCCGCGGGGTCAGCCCCAAGAGTTTCGATGGCCGCGGCAATTACACCCTTGGGGTGCGCGAACAGATCATCTTCCCTGAGATCTCCTTCGACAAGATCGATGCGATCCGGGGCATGGACATCACCATCGTGACCACTGCCCGTTCGGACGAAGAGGGCCGGGCCCTCCTCCGCGAGATGGGAATGCCGTTCCAGAGCAACTGAGCCCTCCCCGTCGACACCTATGGCCAACCACGACCCCATTTCCGACATGCTCACCCGCATTCGCAATGCGAGTGAGAAACGTCACGAAACCACCAAGATCCCCGCTTCGCGGATGACCCGCAGCATCGCCAAGGTGCTGCAACAGGAGGGCTTCATCTCCGAGATCAGCGAGCAGGGTGAAGGCGTTCGCACCGAACTGGTGCTCGCCCTCAAGTACAGCGGCAAGCACAGGCTGCCCACTATCCGCTCCATGCAGCGGGTCAGCAAGCCCGGTCTCCGCATCTACAAAAACACTCGCGGCCTGCCCAAAGTCCTCGGAGGACTGGGCGTGGCGATCATCTCCACCTCCAAGGGTGTGATGAGCGACCGCGACGCCCGCCGTGAGGGCGTCGGTGGCGAAGTGCTCTGTTACGTCTACTGATCCGGAGCTGAACCATGTCACGAATCGGCAAAAACCCCGTTCCCGTCCCTGAAAAGGTCACCGTTTCCCTCGACGGGCTCACCGTCAAGGTGAAAGGGCCCAAAGGCGAACTGGAGCGCACCCTTCCTGATGGCGTCAGCGTCAGCCAGGACAACAACACCATCGTGGTCTCACCCACGAGCACCAAGCGCATCTCCCGTGAGCGCCACGGCCTGAGCCGCACCCTCGTCGCCAACATGATCGAGGGTGTCAACAACGGCTATAGCAAGGCCCTGGAGATCGTCGGTGTGGGCTCCCGTGCCCAGGTCAAAGGCAAAACCCTCGTGGTGAGTGCTGGCTACAGCCACCCCGTCGAGATGGAAGCGCCTGAGGGCATCACCTTCAAGGTGGAGAACAACACCAGGGTGATTGTCTCCGGAATCGATAAGGAGCTGGTGGGCAACGAAGCCGCCAAGGTCCGCGCCATCCGCCCCCCCGAGCCCTACAAGGGCAAGGGAATCAAGTACGAGGGCGAGCGCATCCTGCGCAAGGCAGGCAAGTCCGGCAAGAAATAAGCCTTGTCCTGACGTTCCTACCCTTCCCCCACCATGTCCCAACTGTCCCGCAAACAGCAGACGCAGAAACGCCACCGGCGTCTGCGTCGTCACATCACCGGAACCTCAGACCGTCCGCGGCTGGCCGTGTTCCGCTCCAACAACCACATCTACGCCCAGGTCATCGACGACGCGGCCCAGAGCACACTCTGCTCCGCCTCCACCGTTGACAAGGAACTGCGTGCCGGCCTCAAGGCTCCGGCTGGCAGCTGCGACGCCTCTGTCGCCGTCGGCGAACTGGTCGCCAAGCGCGCCATTGCCAAAGGCATCCAGCAGGTAGTGTTCGACCGCGGCGGAAATCTGTACCACGGCCGGATTAAAGCCCTTGCCGATGCCGCCCGGGAAGCGGGCCTTCAGTTCTGATTCCTGCTTAACCCATGACAGATTCCTCCCCCCAATCCAATCCCAACGCCGTACCGGGTGCGGCCGACGTTCCAGCGGCAGCCGAAGGGCAGCAGCAGCAACAGGAACAGCGCCGCGGCCGTGGCGACCGTGACGGTCGTCGTGGCGACCGGCGTGGTGGTCGTCGCGGCCAAGAGCGCGACTCCGAATGGCAAGAGCGCGTGGTTCAAATCCGCCGCGTCTCCAAAACCGTCAAAGGCGGTAAAAAGATGAGCTTCCGGGCCATCGTGGTTGTCGGCAACGAGAAGGGTCAGGTCGGCGTTGGCGTCGGCAAGGCCGGTGATGTGATCGGTGCCGTCCGCAAGGGCGTTGCCGATGGCAAGAAGCACCTCGTCAAGGTGCCGCTGACCCGTCACAACTCCATCCCGACCCTATCCAATGGTCGGGATGGTGCTGCGAGCGTGCTCATCCGCCCGGCAGCCCCTGGTACCGGTGTGATCGCTGGCGGTTCCATCCGCACAGTGCTCGAACTTGCCGGCATCAAGAATGTCCTGGCAAAGCGCCTGGGCAGCAAGACCCCCCTGAACAATGCACGGGCTGCCATGGTGGCCCTGTCGCTTCTCCGCACCCACAAGGAGACGGCCAAGGAACGGGGAATCTCCCTCGAACAGATCTATTCCTGATTCGCGATGACTCTCCGACTCGATTCCCTCAAATCCAACAAAGGCGCTCGTCGCCGCAAACTGCGCAAGGGCCGCGGCATCGCCGCCGGCCAGGGCGCCAGTTGCGGCTTCGGTATGCGTGGCCAGAAATCCCGCTCGGGTCGCCCCACGCGCCCCGGCTTCGAGGGTGGCCAAATGCCTCTCTACCGCCGGGTGCCGAAGCTGAAGCACTTCCCCCTGGTCAATCCCAAGCACTTCACCGTGCTCAACGTCTCGGCGTTGAACGACCTGAAGGACGGCAGCACCGTCAACTTGGATTCCCTGGTCAAGGACGGCATCGTGACCAGCCCCAAGCATCCGCTGAAGATGCTCGGCAACGGCGAACTGAAAGCCAAAACGCTGACAGTGCAAGCCGCGGCATTCACAGCCTCCGCCCGCACCAAGATCGAAGCCGCAGGTGGCACCTGCGAAATCCTCGACTAATCAAGGGCTCGCCCCCAAGTCAGCCCTAGGGTCTGAGCCGTCCGCTGGATTTCGATCCACGGGCGGCTTCTTGGCTTTTCGCCCAACTTCACTTTCTTCCGGACATGCTCGTCAGTCGGGGTCGCAACCCCAACGCCTCCGAAGTGATCGGCCAGCTGATCACCAACCCTGGGCTCCGCAGTCGTGTGCTCACCACACTTGGTCTGCTGTTGTTGGTGCGTCTTGGGATCTACATCCCGATGCCAGGAATCGATCGAGAAGCGTTTAAGCAGTTCATCGATCAGGGTGGACAGCTGATCGGTTTCCTCGACATTTTCACCGGCGGTGGCATCTCCACCCTGGGCATCTTTGCCCTTGGGATCCTGCCGTTCATCAATGCCTCGATCATTCTCCAGCTGCTGACCGCAGCGCTGCCGCAGCTGGAAGACCTCCAGAAGAATGAGGGCGAGGCCGGCCGACGCAAGATCGCCCAGATCACCCGCTATGTGGCGCTGGGATGGGGTCTCGTCCAGAGCGTGGTCTTCGCAATGATCCTGCGCCAATACGCCATAGAAGGCCTCAGCGAAGTGACCTTTGTGGTGCAGACGGCACTGGCCCTGGTCACCGGATCGATGGTGGTGATGTGGCTGAGTGAAGTGATCACGGAGCGGGGCATCGGCCAGGGAGCCTCACTGGTGATTTTTCTGAACATCGTCGCCACCCTGCCGCGCACCCTCGGCGCCACGATCGAAGCCGCTCAAACCGGTGACCGCGACACCGTGCTGGGCATCATTGTTCTTGTGCTGGTGTTCCTGGCCACGATCGTTGGAATCATCTTCGTGCAGGAGGGTGCTCGCCGTATCCCCATCGTCAGTGCCAAGCGCCAGGTGGGTGGAGCAGGCGTTCTCCCAACCCGTCAGAGCTATCTGCCGCTCAAGCTGAATGCCGGCGGTGTGATGCCGATCATCTTTGCCTCAGCCCTGATTTTCCTGCCGGTCACCATCGCCAACCTCACCAAGAGCGAGTGGTTGATCCGTGCTGCCAGTGCCCTGAATCCCGGAGCAGCGAACCCCTGGCCGTACGCGCTCACCTTTTTTGGGTTGATCCTGGGCTTCTCCTACTTCTACGCCTCACTCACGGTGAATCCCGCTGACATCGCCACCAACCTGAAACGGGGTGGTGTGGCGATTCCAGGCGTCCGCCCCGGCAGCGCCACGGCCAACTATCTCTCGGGAGTCCAGAACCGCCTCACCTTGCTGGGTGGTCTGTTCCTCGGCGCCGTCGCCATCATTCCTGCGGCCGTGGAACGCGCCACAAATGTGCAGACCTTCCAAGGTCTTGGCGCCACTTCACTGCTGATCCTGGTCGGTGTGGCCATCGACACGGCCAAGCAGGTTCAGACCTATGTGATCTCACAACGCTACGAAGGCCTCGTTCGCCAGTGAGCGCTGCTGGGCAGTGCACCTTCCGTTCACTTCACCTCACGATTACGCAACCATGAAAAATCGCTTGCTCTTTCTTGGCCCTCCCGGAGCCGGCAAAGGCACCCAGGCCGCCCGACTGTGCGATGCCATCAGCATGAAGCATCTATCCACGGGCGATCTGCTGCGCTCTGAAGTAGCAGCCGGCAGCGAACTAGGCAAAGAAGCTGAAGCGGTGATGAACCGCGGCGAACTGGTAAGCGACGCCCTCGTGCTGGCGATTGTGGAAAGCCAGATGAAGGCACTAACCACAGATGGCTGGCTGCTGGATGGGTTTCCCCGCACAGTGCCCCAAGCGGAAGCCCTCGAACCCCTGCTGGCCGAATTACAGCAACCCATTCAGGCCGTGGTTCTGCTGGAGCTGGATGACGCCGTTTTAATTGAACGGCTGCTGGCCCGCGGTCGCGCCGATGACAACGAAGCGGTGATCCGCAATCGCCTTGAGGTCTACCGCGAGAAAACGGCACCTCTGATTCGCTTTTACAGCGATAAAGGTCTCCTGGTTTCCGTCCCTGCCCAGGGCTCTGTCGAGGAGATCACCAAGCGGATCGAGTCAGTGCTTGGTTGACCCCGCATGGTAACGTTGCCGTTTGGAAATTTGGAGAGCCACGCCTCATGAAGGTGCGCAGCTCAGTGAAAAAAATGTGTGACAAGTGCCGGGTGATCCGTCGCCACGGCAAGGTCATGGTCATTTGCACTAACCCCAAGCACAAACAGCGTCAGGGCTGATCCCCAGCTGTTCTGAAACATTCCTCGCCTCCAGGACCTCGGAGGTACCTGTCCTTTTCAACTAAACGAACGTGGCACGGATCGCCGGCGTTGACATTCCCCGCGACAAGCGGATTGAAGTGTCCCTCACCTACATCTACGGAGTTGGTCTCACCCGCTCACAGGCCATCCTGGCCAAAACCGGCGTGAACCCCGACATCCGGGTGAAAGATTTAGAGGACGGAGATCTTCAGAAACTCCGCGGTGCTCTAGAGGAGTACACCGTCGAAGGAGATCTACGCCGACAGGAGGGCATGGCCCTCAAGCGCCTGCAGGACATCGGCTGCCTCCGTGGACGTCGCCACCGCATGAGCCTTCCGGTTCGTGGCCAACGCACCCGCACCAACGCCCGTACCCGCCGCGGTGCGCGGAAAACTGTGGCTGGCAAGAAGAAGTAAGTCCTCTACATCCTTATCCCTGACTGCATACGGCCATGGCTAAATCCGTCAAAAAATCCGGGCCCAAAAAGGCCAAGCGCAACGTTCCCAACGGTGTTGCTCACATCCAGAGCACCTTCAACAACACCATCGTGTCCATCACCGATACGGCTGGTGAGGTGATTTCCTGGTCGTCCGCAGGCGCCAGTGGCTTCAAGGGTGCTCGCAAAGGCACCCCCTTCGCCGCTCAAACTGCTGCAGAGGCAGCCGCACGTCGTGCCCTCGACCAAGGCATGCGTCAGATTGAAGTGCTTGTGAGAGGTCCTGGCTCAGGCCGTGAGACCGCCATCCGCGCCCTCCAAGTTGCTGGCCTCGAAATCACCCTGATTCGCGACGTCACCCCCCTGCCCCATAACGGTTGCCGCCGGCCCAAGCGCCGCCGCGTCTGAACCGAGCTGATTTCCACCGGTTTCTCCATTTACCCCGATTCAGATCGTGTTGCAGTACCAGATTGATCGCATTGAGCATCAGGTGGCCGAGGATCGCGCCCAGTCCGGCGTCTTCCTGATCGGTCCCCTCGAGCGTGGCCAGGCCACGACCCTGGGCAACGCGTTGCGTCGCGTGCTGATGGGTGGTCTCGAAGGCAGTGCCGTCACCGCCATCCGCATTGCCGGTGTCAATCACGAATACGCCACGGTTCCTGGGGTCCGTGAAGACGTTCTCGACATCCTGCTGAACTGCAAGGAACTCACAGTCAGCAGCCGTTCAGCCGAACTCGAGATCGGCCGTCTTGTGGTGGCTGGTCCCGCTGAAGTTAAGGCCGGAGATCTGCAGTTCTCCTCTCAGGTTCAAGTTGTGGATGCCGATCGTCCGATCGCCACCGTGGCCGATGGTCACAGCCTCGAGCTGGAAGTTCACGTTGAACGTGGCGTCGGCTATCGCCCGGTGGATCGCTACAACGAAGAAACCAGTGCCATCGATCTGCTCCAGATCGATGCGGTGTTCATGCCTGTGACCCGGGTCAATTTCACCATTGACGAAACCGCCGTTGCCGAAGGCGGTTCGGCCCGCGAGCGCCTTCGGATGGAGATCATCACTGACGGCTCCATTACTCCCGACGACGCCCTAGCTCAGTCGGCCAATCAATTGATTGAGCTGTTCCAGCCACTGGCCACCGTCACTCTCGTGGAGGAAGTTCCTGCTGAACCCGAGCCCTCGGCGGAAGCACAGATTCCTCTAGAGGAATTGAACCTTTCGGTTCGGGCCTACAACTGCCTCAAGCGCGCTCAGGTCAACTCCGTGTCTGACCTGATGGGCTTCAGCTACGAGGATCTACTCGAGATCAAGAACTTCGGTTCCAAATCCGCTGATGAAGTGATCGAAGCCCTCGAGCGCATCGGCATCTCCATCCCCCAGAGCCGCACTTCTGCATAACCGCAGAACGGCCTGAACGTCCTTTTTCGTCTTCGTCACCGACAGAACCATGCGTCATCAATGCCGAGTTCCTCAGCTGGGACGTCCAGCTGACCAGCGCAAGGCAATGCTGCGCGCCCTGACCACCCAGCTGATTCGCGAAGGTCGGGTCACCACCACCAAGGCAAGGGCCAAGGCGCTTCGCGACGAAGCCGAGCGCATGATCACCCTGGCCAAGGACGGCAGCCTCGCCTCCCGTCGCCGGGCCATGGGCTACATCTACGACAAGCAGCTGGTGCATGC
Source organism: Synechococcus sp. MU1617 (assembly GCF_020514235.1). Lineage (NCBI taxonomy): Bacteria > Bacillati > Cyanobacteriota > Cyanophyceae > Synechococcales > Synechococcaceae > Synechococcus > Synechococcus sp. MU1617. The sequence goes on along the minus strand of NZ_VTLB01000005.1, from coordinate 51,284 downwards.
CTTGTTCGACAAGGCCCCCAACCGCTACAGCGATCGCAAGGGCGGCTATACCCGCATCACGCGTACCGTTCCCCGTCGTGGCGACAATGCCGAGATGGCCATCATTGAACTGGTCTGATCAGACCTCACGTCAGTGCTGACGTTTGAATACCGAACCCTCGTCTGCAGGTCCTGAGCCAGCGTCCCTTCAGCGGATCGCACTCAGCCTTCAGTACGAGGGTTCTTCATTTTGTGGCTGGCAGCGCCAACGCAACGGTCGCAGTGTTCAGGCCGTGCTGGAGGAAGCCATCGCCCAGCTCGATCCGCACCGGCCGGTACAGACCTTTGCCGCCGGTCGCACCGATGCCGGGGTTCATGCCGCCGGTCAGGTGGTGCACTTCGACTGCAGTGGCCCGATCCCGGCTCGCAAATGGGCACCGGCCTTGAACGGACGCCTGCCGAGCACCATTCGTGTGCGCGAATCCGTCGCCCGTCCCCTCGATTGGCATGCCTGTTACTCCGCCATCTACCGGCGGTACCGGTACACGATTCACAACGGCCGGCGTCCCAATCTGTTTCTCAGCCCTTGGAGCTGGCACCGCTACCAACACAGGCTGGATGCGTCCCGCATGCGGGACGCTTTGAACACCATGCTTGGTCTGCACGACTTCAGCGCCTTCATGAAGGCAGGCAGCCGTCGCGCCCATGCCAGAACCACCGTGCAGGAGGTGCTCGTAGAGCGCCAAGGTGATCTTCTGCGGGTTGAGATCCAGGCCAGTGGTTTTCTGTACGGCATGGTTCGCTTGCTGATGGCCCAGTTGGTGGCCGTTGGCGAGCACCGTCTCAGTGTTGCCGCCTTTGAACATCGCTGGCGGGAACGACGACGCCACGAGGTGAAGGAGGCAGCGCCAGCCACAGGCCTCTGCCTGCTTCGGGCTGGCTATGCGGAGCCCATCTTCACCAAAGCCGGCTGGTACGATTGTCAGCCGTGGTTTTTTCTGGCCGAGAGCGATCCTCCTCCGGATCCACCCTCAACGCCGGAATAAACGGGCCTCTACTTGGAATGCTGCCCAACTCACAGGAGCTGGAGGGCTGAAGAGTAAGCTCGATCTTTAGCCCCGTCAGGTCCAGCTCTGGACCGACCCCCTTTGCCCAGTTCCGCTGCATTAGGCGGGACATACCCGAACCGGCATGCCGGCGCGATGAACAAGACCTCTCTCCCCCCGATTGATTCGATCGACCGCCAGTGGTACGTGGTGGACGCTGAGAATCAAACCCTCGGCCGTTTGGCCACTGAAGTGGCAGCCGTGCTCCGCGGCAAGAACAACCCCAGCTTCACCCCCCATCTGGACACCGGTGATTTTGTCGTCGTTGTGAACGCCGAGAAGATCAAGGTCTCCGGACGTAAGCCCCAGCAGAAGCTGTACCGCCGTCACTCCGGTCGTCCCGGGGGAATGAAGGTGGAAACCTTCGAGGCTCTGCAGGAACGGATTCCCGAGCGGATCGTGGAGAAGGCCATCAAAGGCATGCTTCCCCACAACGCCCTGGGCCGCCAGATGTTCCGCAAGCTCAAGGTCTACAAGGGCACCGAGCATCCCCACGCCGCTCAGAAGCCCCAGCCTCTTCAGCTCAACCCCTCCGCATCCGCCAAATGAGCAACAATTCCGTCGTCTACTGGGGTACCGGTCGTCGCAAGACTTCTGTCGCCCGTGTTCGCCTCGTCCCCGGCAATGGAACGATCACCATCAACGGTCGTCCCGGTGACAACTATCTGAACTACAACCCCTCGTACATCGCAGCGGTGAAGGCTCCCCTGGAGACCCTCGGCCTTACCAGCGAGTACGACATCCTTGTCAACGTTCACGGTGGTGGACTCACCGGTCAGTCCGGCGCCATCAAGCAAGGTGCTGCCCGCGCCCTGTGTGAACTGTCTGCCGACAACCGCAAGCCGCTGAAGACGGAAGGTCACCTGAGCCGGGACCCCCGTGCCAAGGAACGCCGCAAGTACGGCCTCAAGAAAGCCCGTAAGGCTCCTCAGTTCTCCAAGCGCTGATTTTTTTACCGATGCCAAAGCCCGACATTCATCCCACCTGGTATCCCGACGCCAAGGTGATCTGCAACGGCGAAGTGGTCATGACCACAGGCGCCACCCAGCCGGAGATCCACGTCGACGTCTGGAGCGGCAACCATCCCTTCTTCACTGGCACCCAAAAGATCCTCGACACCGAGGGGCGTGTGGACCGCTTCATGAAGAAGTACGGCATGGGTACCAAGAAAAAAGGTGCCGACTCCGCCAAGGCCGAGTCCAAAGCCTGAGGGTGAGAACGGGGCATGGACGCCTCGACCTTGTTCACACGGCTGGAAACAGCCACAGCCAGCTTCCGCAACCTCGAGCGGCAGCTGGCTGACCCTGATGTGGCCGCTGATCCGAAGCGGCTTGAATTGATCGCGCGGGAGCGATCAAGGCTTGAGCCTCTCGTGCTCGACTTCGAGGAACTCCAGAAGCTCGAATCCGAGCGAGACTCCGCACGTCAACTGCTCAAAGACAGTCGCGGTGACGCTGCGATGGAGGAACTCGCGCAGGATGAGTTAATCAGCCTCCAGGAACAGCATTCAACGCTGACGGAACGGCTCACCTTGGCGCTGCTGCCGCGAGATCCCCGCGATGAGCGCAGCGTGATGCTGGAAATTCGCGCCGGCGCAGGGGGCGACGAGGCCTGTCTCTGGGCCGGTGATCTGGCACGGATGTATGAGCGCTACAGCCAGAAAGTGGGCTGGGCCGTGCAATCCATCAGCTGCACCGAGGCCGACCTGGGAGGGTTTCGGGAGCTGATCCTTTCGGTGCGTGGCGACAGCGTCTACAGCCAACTGAAATTTGAAGCGGGAGTGCATCGGGTGCAACGCGTCCCTGCCACAGAATCCCAGGGTCGGGTCCACACCTCTACAGCCACGGTGGCCGTGATGCCGGAAGCCGATGCCGTGGAAGTTCAGCTCGATCCGAAGGATCTCGACATCAGCACCGCACGTTCAGGCGGTGCTGGGGGCCAGAACGTCAACAAGGTGGAAACAGCCGTGGACCTCCTCCACAAACCCACGGGCATCCGTGTGTTCTGCACCCAGGAACGCTCCCAGCTGCAGAACCGTGAACGGGCCCTGGAGATCCTGCGCGCCAAATTGTTGGAGCGGGAGCAGGCTGCTGCTGCGGAACGGGAAAGCAGCGACCGACGCGCCCAGGTGGGCAGTGGTGACCGCTCCGAAAAAATCCGCACCTACAACTACAAAGACAACCGAACCACCGATCACCGGCTGGGCCGAAACTTCACCCTGGAGCCTGTGCTGGAGGGCCAATTGGAGGACATGATCGGTGCCTGCATTGCCGAAGAGCAACGTCAGAAACTCGAAGCACTGAGCGATCAGGCCGAGACCTGATGGTCAAGCACCGATGACATATTTCGCCCATTCCTGATGATGCCCAGAATGGATCTGGCGCCGGGCCTCAAAACTGAGGCTGCTGGCTGGCCGCCGCGGGGCATGACGCAGAGGCATGGAGGCTTCCCTCGGAGTTCGATTGGCCTTTCGCACATTGCAGCTGAGGCAGGCCGTGGTCACGTTCTCCCAGGTGTCACCACCTCCCCGACTGCGGGGCATCACATGGTCGATTGACAACTGATTTTCACGACTGCCGCAGTACTGGCAGGTGTGGTTGTCCCGCTGGAAGAGGTTGCGACGCGTCAGGGGCAGCTGACGGAAGGGAACGCGGACGTACTGCCGCAGGCGAATCACCGTCGGCAGGTTGGTGCCCTGACGCAGTTGCCGACAGGGGTCGTGTTCCAGGCTCTCGGCCTTGCCCTTCAGCATCATCACCACAGCCCTTCTCCAGGTGGTGATATTGAGCGGCTCGTAGGACGCATTGAGAACGAGAACCTGGCCCATGCCAGCTCACTCAATAAGCTTCATGCTATCGGCGATGTGAAGCCGTCTCGGTAGCGCCGAGCACTGCCTGTGATTCCGGAGCTGAATCCACGTCAGCGCGCCTGGGTGGAAGTTTCACCTGCAGCGATTCGGGCCAACGCCAGGGCTCTCTGCCAGCACCTCGGCCCTCGCACCCAACTGATGGCGGTGGTGAAGGCCGATGGTTACGGCCACGGCGCCGAGACAGTGGCACGGGCTGCTCTAAAGGGAGGAGCCACCAGCCTTGGCGTGGCCACGCTGCAGGAGGGTCTTGAACTGAGGCGGGCCGGCCTGGAGGCACCGGTGCTGTTGCTCAGCAACCTCTGTGAACCAGACGACCTGCGCACCTGCCTGCACTGGCGGTTGATGCCCACCCTGAGCAGCCTCAGGGATGCCCAGCTCTGCAATGAGCTCGCTGCCGACAGCGGTCGATGTTTCGACGTGCAGCTGAAGATCGACACCGGCATGGCACGGCTGGGCTGCCCCCTCAGCGACGGCTATCAGACCGCAGCGGAGCTGCAGAGCTTGGAAAACCTCAATCTGGAGGGCATTTACAGCCATCTGGCCTGTGCTGATGAGCCGGACGATGCCTTGACCAGCCTCCAGCAGGATCGCTTCGTGAGCATGCTCTCGGCCCTGCCCCAAGTGGGCGGCAGCATCACCCGCCATCTAGCCAACTCCGCGGGGACCCTGCTCAACCGAGAGCTGCACCACGACCTCGTGCGCGTTGGGTTAGCCCTGTACGGCCATGCTCCCGCTGCACATCTGAGCAATGTCATTCCCTTGCAACCCGCGCTGGCGGTTCGCGCCCGGGTCAGCCTGATCCGCGAGGTCCCCGCAGGAACAGGAGTCAGCTACGGCCACCGCTTCATCACCCAGCGCCCCACTCGGCTGGCGGTAGTGGGCATCGGCTATGCCGATGGTGTTCTGCGGTCCCTGAGCGGGCACATTCATGCCCTGCATCGCAATCGCCAGCTGCCTCAGGTGGGATCCATCACCATGGACCAGCTCCTGCTGGATGCCACCGATGCAGGAGAACTGGAGGAAGGCGACATCGTCACCCTGCTGGGCCAGGACGGTGACCTGGAGTTAAGCCCGCAGAGCTGGAGCGACCACTGCGATTCAATTCCCTGGGAGATCCTCTGCGGTTTCAAACGACGCCTGCCCCGCGTTGAAGTCTGACCAACTGCCCAGCACTTGGTACTCTGGGTGCGCCGCTGGAGAGGTGGCTGAGTGGTTGAAAGCGGCTCCCTGCTAAGGAGTTACAGGAGGCAACTTCTGTCGAGGGTTCGAATCCCTCCCTCTCCGTTCCAAGTTCACTGACTCAATTCGCCGGCTCCTCGGAACTGGTGAACAGATTGAGTTGCCGTGCCAGCTCCGGCAAAAGGGATGCGTCCCTGGCGCGATCAGGCCCCGTAGTGAAGACCACCAGCAAGCTGGGTGGTTGCTGTGCGGAGGTCTGAAACCACGCTGCGTCATGACGGGCCTGACTCATCCAACCGGCCTTGCTCCAGAGGAGCGCTTCCTCAGGTAGGCCCTCACCGAGAAACCCATCCACCTGGTTTTCAGGATCGGCACGACGCTGCTGCTGATCGAGCGAGCGCCGCAACAGACCCTGCAGCCGGCGACAGGCCGGCGGTGAAACCACCGCACCGGTCATCACAGCCTCCAACATCCGGGCTGTCGCAGCGGTGGACAAGCCATTGCGGTTGCTGTTGTCGGCCCCGTAGAACCTTTTCTCCCGGCCATAGGGACCATCACCCCAGGTCTTCTGGCAGCAATTCACCGCCTCGAGTTCCGGCCAGGCCAAGGTCTGCAACCAACCATTGATCAAGCGACGCTGCTCCGTCCAAAGCTCCCAGCGTTCACCATGAAGTGCAGGGCCACTGGTGGTGCCTGTGAGCAAATCAACCACAAGCCCAGTGGCATCGTTGCTGGAATCGGCGATCATGTCGCGCACCGCGCGCTGCAGTTCGTCGCTTTCAGGGATCAGATCACGTTGCAGCCACTGCTCAACGGCGACGGCATAGAACAGCTTCACCACGCTGGCCGGATAGAGGATCCGGTCTTGATTCCAGGAAGCACCACTGCCCTGACCAGCCTCCGGTGCAGCTTCGTCGTACCGCACCCAGGTGATCGCCAGACTATTGCGCAGCCCTGGGCGGCCGTCGGCATCGAGCCCATCGAGGGCCGCCTCAAGCCGAGCCGCCATCGCGGGATCGGGACGGTAGAACGCCATAGCGATTCGATTGGGCCATGGCGACGTTAGGCACCCTGCTGGCCCCAGACCTGATTCAGACAGGCTCCTGTTGGCAGCTGTGCGCTGACGTCAATGGCTATTCGAGATCTGACGGCGAGAGTCTGACCACCCAGGCCTGTTCTGGACGCCGCTTTCGCATCCTGGAGAGGCAGCGCACGAGGATCGCTGTTCAGCTGCTGGAGGATGGTTACCGCTGCTGGCTCGCACTCGAGGCAGTTCTGGGGCGAGCTGAGCAATGCGCACCCTGGCGACCGTCGCCGCTCAGCGCAGCGGACATTGAACGACGTCTACCCGGCGTGCTCGCCTGGAGCGAAACCGCCCAGAAACGTCCCAACGTCTATCTCTGGGGGGGAACCACTGAACCAGACATGGATTGTTCCGGTCTGATGCAGATGGCCTTCGCCAGCCAGGGCATTTGGATTCCGCGAGATGCCTATCAGCAGGAGCGGTTCTGCCAACCGGTTGCCGCTCTCCCCGACGATCACAGCCTGCTGCTCCCAGGAGATCTGCTGTTTTTTGGCACACGCAGGCGTTGCACCCATGTGGGGCTCCATCTCGGCGATGGCCGCTACCGCCATAGCTCAGGCAAGGACCATGGGCGCAATGGAATCGGCATTGACAACCTCCACAGCAGCGATCAACACCCGGTGGCTTGCCACTACAGGGCTGAATTCCGCGGCGCAGGTCGTGTGGTGCGTTGCCATGACGGATCGCATCTCTCCTGACGTTGTCAGACGGATCAACCGGGCCCCTGCTTAAGTTGAGCGACTCGCAGCGCGACCGGCATGAGTGCACCCCTGAATCTCTCGGTGGTGGTGCCGCTGTACAACGAAGAGGAAAGCCTGCCCCACCTGGTTGAGCAGCTCCTTTCAGCACTGCGTCCAACCGACGAGACATTTGAGCTGGTCCTGGTCGACGACGGGTCCAGCGACCGCACCGCCAATGTGCTGGCCGAGATCAGCGCAGAGGTGCCCGAAGTGGTGGCCGTGCTGCTGCGCAAGAACTATGGCCAGACCGCAGCCATGGCGGCTGGTTTTGATGTGGCTGGCGGAGAGGTCATCGTCAGCCTGGATGGGGATCTTCAAAACGATCCAGCCGACATCCCCATGCTGCTGGTCAAATTGCGGGAGGGGTATGACCTCGTGAGCGGCTGGCGCCATCAGCGCCAGGATGCTGCCCTCCAGCGCAAACTTCCCTCCCGGATCGCCAACCGCTTGATCGGCCGGGTGACCGGGGTGCGGCTGCATGACTACGGCTGCTCCCTCAAGGCCTATCGACGGGAGGTACTGGCAGACATGCGGCTCTATGGAGAGCTGCATCGCTTTCTTCCCGCCCTGGCCTTCATCGAAGGTGCACGGATCACCGAAGTGAAAGTGAACCACCGGGCGCGTCAGTTCGGCAGCAGCAAGTACGGGATCGATCGCACCTTCCGTGTGCTGATGGATCTGCTCACCGTCTGGTTCATGAAGCGTTTTCTGACCCGACCGATGTACGTGTTCGGCTTCGGGGGACTGCTGGCCATCGCCGCCAGCCTTGTCACCAGCACCTATCTCTTCGTGATCAAGGTGATGGGAGGCGACATTGCCAATCGCCCACTGCTCACCCTGGCGGTGGTGCTTGGTTTGGCGGGGATTCAACTGTTCTGCTTCGGGCTTCTCGGCGAACTGCTCATCCGTACGTACCACGAAAGCCAGGATCGACCGATTTATCGCATCCGAGAAACGTTGCGCGGCGGCCGAGCCGGCTGAGGGGTCTTGGCAGCGGCTGGCGCACCGCGAAACGGTTCGATCGCAGCTGCTGCTTCTTCCACCACACGCGCATCGCTGTCCCTCAGCGCTTGGCGCAACAGGGGTAAAACCGAGCGGTGCCCCCATCGGGCGGCCACACGAACGGCGCGCAAACGCTCCTCGGGGCCAGCCTCCATGTCGGCCTTGAGGCGACGCTCCAGGGCAAGACGCTCGAGGGGAGTATTCGGTGACGTCCAGGACGCCAGGGAAGCATCAGCGGATTCCCCATCAGCGGCAGACTCAATCACCAGTTCCAACTGGGCACGGTTGATCTGTGCGACACGGCTGGCATCCGTGCTGGAGAGCATCGGCTTCACCGGCTTCCTGCGCAACCAGAGCACCACCGTGAGCAGCACGACGGCACCAGGGAGGAGAACGTTCTGCATGCGGATTGAACTTTTATGTCGCCGTCGGGGCCTAAAGCAGGCCGTCAGAACGGTCCTACTTACAGTAGCTGCGAAGCTTTTGGCCTCGACATGACTGGAGATTTCGCTGCTGCCTGGCTGCCTGCGATTTTCGTGCCCATCACCGGAATCGTTTTTCCCGCAGTGTTCATCGTCCTTGTTGGTCGAGTGATCACCGCTGCCGAGTGACCGCGACCTGCGGACCGTTTCAACCCCTCAGCACTCGTATTTCATGACCGTCACTCCTGCTGCTGATCCCTGCGTCGGCAACCTTGCGACACCCGTCAACAGCGGCTATTTCATCAAGGGCCTGATCAACAACCTGCCCCTATACCGCCCCGGGATTTCCCCGAACTTCCGTGGCCTGGAAACCGGTGCAGCCTTCGGTTATCTGCTTTACGGCCCCTTCACCATCTGCGGCCCCCTGCGTGCCACGGAGTACCAGCAAACCGCTGGACTGCTGGCAGCCATTGGCGCCGTGCACATCCTCAGCCTGCTGTTCCTGCTCTACAACCAGCCCGGCAAGCAACCCAACATCCCCCCTGCAGATGTGACGGTTGAGAATCCCCCCGCCGACCTGTTCACCCGAACCGGTTGGGCTGACTTCACCAGTGGGTTCTGGCTCGGTGGTTGCGGCGGTGCCGTTTTCGCCTGGTTCCTCTGCAACACCGTTCACGTTCAGGACCTGTTCAAGATCGCTGCTGGTGTCTGGAGCGTCGGCTGAAGACGTTCACCGAAACTTCTAAACCAAAATCACTAAACCCCCTGTTGCCTGGGATCGGGCAGCCGGGGGTTTTTTCCTGGCAGGATTCATTCACGTTTGAGACGTCCCGGTGCGGTCGATCTCCCAGCCGTTTCTTCGGCGGCCGGTTCTTACGGTCGTCTGCAGCCTGCTGATCCTTTTGGCCGGCTGCACGGCGCTGTTCGACCTGGGGCTGGAGGATCTACCGCCCCTCGCTCCCACCCGCGTGAGTGTGAGCGCCAGCTTCCCGGCGGCTTCACCGGAGGTGGTGGAGCAAAGCGTGACCCGGGTGTTGGAACAACAGCTGAATGGCCTTGAAGGAGTCGAAAGCATTAGCTCAACCAGCAGGCAGGGCGGCGCCAGCATCTCGTTGCGCTTCAACGCGGGTGATCCCGAGCTGAATGCGATCAAGGTTCAGAACGAAGTGAACCTGGCCAGCCGCCGGCTGCCCCAGGCCGTGACGCGCCAGGGGCTCCAAGTGCGGCGCTCCTCGGAAGACCTGTTGATGATCTTGGGGTTCAGCCACCCACCGGATCAGTACGTCCCCACCTTTCTCACGGGCTGGCTGGACCAGACCCTGCGGGACGCACTGCTCACCACACCAGGCATCGGCGATGTTCAGGTGTTCGGCAGCAGTGAACTCTCCTTTCGCCTTTGGTTGGATCCGCAACGCCTCGAACAGACCAACCTCACTCTTGGCGACGTCAGCCGTGCCCTGGCTGAACAGAACGTTTTGGCTGCAGTTGGCAGCATCGGGGCTGCCCCAGTTCCATCGGGCCAATTGCTGAGCCTTCCGGTGGAGGCGGAAGGGCGACTCCGCAGCCAATCGGATTTCGAGAATCTCGTCTTGCGCCGGCTGGACAACGGCGGACTGCTGCGCCTGAAGGATGTGGGACGTGTTGCACTCGGACAGCGCAATTACGGACGCGAGGCCATGAATTTGGCCGGCGAGCGTTCCGTGGCCGTGGGTGTCTACCAGCGCGATGGGGCCAACGCCCTGGAGGCGAGCAGGGCGATTAAACGCAAGCTGCAGCAGTTGGAAGCGAGCTTTCCCCCGGGCATCGAGCTCTCCATGATCGTGGATGTGGCCGACACGGTTCAGGCCAACCTTGATCGCACCTTCATCACCTTGCGCGATGCCGTGCTGCTGGTGCTGCTGGTGCTGGTGCTGTTTCTGGGCCGATGGCGCCTCGCCCTGATCCCTGGCCTTGCCGTTCCGGTGGCGCTGGTGGGAAGCCTCAGCCTGGTGAAATTAAGCGGTTCCAATCTCAACAGCCTGATCCTGTTTGGGCTGGTGCTGGCCACCGGGATCGTTGTGGATGACGCCATCGTCGTGAGCGAAGACATCGCCGGACGCATCGAACGGGGCACACCCCCCGAACAGGCGGCCGAAGACGCCATGGCTGAGCTGGCGACCGCCGTTGTGGCCACCTCATTGGTGCTGGCAGCCGTGTTCCTGCCCGTGCTGCTCATTCCTGGATCGATCGGACGCCTCTATCAACCGATCGCCCTGGCCATCAGCGGAGCGATTCTGTTCTCCACCTTGAATGCGCTCAGCTTCACCCCAATGGCCTGCGCCCGGGTGTTGGGCCCAGGTGGCGGCCGTCTTCCTGGGGCCATTGGGAAGCTCAGCCGCTGGCTTCGGCAGGGAATGCAAACCCTGGAAGGCCTATACGCGAAACAGCTCGAGCACTGGCTGCAGCGCAAACGACTCATCGCCCTTCTGCTGCTGAGCGGCCTTGTCATTACGGCCTCCGGATTGGCGGTGATGCCGACAGCGTTCATCCCCAATGACGACCAAGGCCAGATCCGCGGCTACTTCACCCTTCCCGACGGCGCCAGCCTCGAGCGCAGCGTGGCCGTGATGGACGACATCCGACGCGTCGTCAGCGAAGAGCCGCTGGTGCGCACCGGCAACTTTTATGCCGGCAGCTCCTTCGGCCAGAGCGGAGAAGACCGTGGATCGTTTTACCTGCGCCTTCAGCCACTCAAGGATCGACCTGGCAAAGAGCAGAGCAGCAACGCCATCAAACGCCGTCTTAGCCGAGAGGTTCAACAACGGGTTGGTGATGCCAGGGTCGTGCTGATCACCCCGCCAGCCGTGCGGGGCTTCAGCAGTGAATCAGGACTCTCGCTGGAACTGCTTGACCGCAGCGGAGGGCAACTAAGCCTTGAGCAATTCGGCCAAGTCGCCCAGGACTTCATCCAGACGGCCAAGGCGACAGACCGATTTGAACGGGTAAGCACCCGCTTTGATGCCAGTTTTCCCCGCTGGCGGCTTGAGCTCGACCGCGACCAACTGGCCGCTCTCGACCTCGACTACGGCGCAACGCTGCGAGAAATCGGCACTGCCTTCGGCGGCCGCTACATCGATGACACCTACGACGACGGTCGAATCCGCTCCATTGTTCTGCAGCTGGATGGCAGCGAGCGACGTCGGCCGGAAGATCTCACGGGTCTGATGGTGCGCAACCGCAGCGGTGAGCTGGTGTCCGTAGCAAGCGTGGCCAGCTTGACCCGCGAGGAGGGCGTCAACAATATTCGCCACTTCGGACTCAACCGGGCGATTCGGATCACAGCCATCCCCGCGCCAACGGTCAGCAGCGGTGAAGCCATAGAAGCCCTGACCCAGGCCGGTGATCGCATCGGAGGCAGCAACATCAGCCTGGCCTTCACGGGCCTGGCGTTGGAAGAACAACGGGCTGGGCAGGTGACCTGGGTGCTGTTCGCCCTCGGAGTGACGGTGGTCTATCTGCTGCTGGCCGCTCTCTACGAGAGTTTCGTTGACCCGTTGATCATCCTGCTCACGGTGCCGATGGCCCTGCTCGGAGCTCTGATTGGCTTGAAATTGCGGGGCCTTCCACTGGATGTTTACGGCCAGATGGGACTTCTGGTGCTGGTGAGCCTGGCGGCCAAGAACGGAATTTTGATCGTGGAATTCGCCAACCAACGGATTGCGGCAGGCCTGGCCCTGCGCGAAGCCGTTGTGGACGCGGCCGTGAACCGGATGCGCCCGATCCTGCTGACAGCTGTCACATCCTTGGCGGGTTTCCTGCCCCTTCTGTTCGCTCAGGGCACGGGAGCCGCCAGCAGAATCAGCATTGGCACCGTGGTCTTCAGCGGACTGTTGATGGCCTCGTTGCTGTCCCTGTTTGCCGTCCCTGCCGTTTATTTGATGCTGAAACGCGATCGAATGCCCACCGCGTAGGGTGCGATCTCGATCCAATGGTTCTGCTGCTGGAGGGAACGATGACCATCACCCCACGAGCGACGACGGCAACCAGTTCCCAGGCGCAGTTCTTCGACTACGCCTCAGCGGCCAATCCTCTGCAGCAGGGGCTGATCAGCACGATCCCCTACCGCAGTTTTTCGGCCAATTTTTTTGATGAAGCCGGAACGGCCCTGCAAACTCTCGATTTGAGTGCCGACTTGCATTGCGAAGGCCCGGCCACGGGCCCATCCCTCTGCGGCAATTTCATTCGGCTGGATCAGGGGTCCCTACGCACCCATGCGGATGCGACCAGTCAGCTGTTCTTCGTGGCCCGAGGCCATGGGCAAACCGAAGCCTGTGGTCAGATTTTTCACTGGAGCGAAGGAGATACGTTCGTGCTTCCGGCTGGCGGGGAAGCCATCCACAGCAGCGAGGCCTGCGCCGGCCTCTACTGGGTGCACGATGCCCCCCTGCTTCGTTATCTGGGCGTGAGCACCGTGAAACCAGTGTTCGAACCCTGCTTCTACAGCCATCAGGATGCTCGCGCACAGCTGGATGCCATCGCCAGCAATCCGCGCGGAGCCAACGCCAACCGCGTGAGTGTGCTGTTGGGAAACAACGCGTTCCCTCAGACGCGCACCGTCACCCACACTCTCTGGGCCATGTTGGGAATTCTCCCCGCAGGCCAGGTGCAGCGCCCCCACCGACACCAGTCGATCGCCCTTGATTTTGCGGTGGCCTGCCAACCGGGTTGCTACACGATGATCGGCACCGAGCTGGACGAGAACGGGATGATCCGCAATGGGCACCGGGAAGACTGGGTGGCCGGTGCAGCCTTCGTGACCCCACCGGGCTACTGGCACTCGCACCACAACGAATCCGGCGCCGACGCCTACGTGCTGCCGATTCAGGATGCCGGACTGCACACCTACCTGCGCACGCTCGACATTGCTTTCAGCAACAGGGGCCGGGCTGACTTGAGCAACACCCCGTAGGGCACAAAGCCTCAACGGGTGAGCAGTTGATGGTCTAGCGATGTCAGGGCGCCGTGTTCTGAATAACGACGTGAAATGCGCTCAAGGCGCGTCGAACTCGACAACCAAAGCGCTTCGATGTTGAAGGGCTGGTGAGGATCAATCTGCACAGGCGCCAGGAAGGCTCCTCCATCCGGCAAAAAAATCCAGCGATCAAGATCGCCTGCTGCGAAACGCATGTTCTCTCCAAGCGAAGGGAGGTCGCAACGCCAGTCGCCGATCAGCTGATCCGCCTCCAAGGGTGGACATTCCACTGCAGAGGTTCCGGCAAGGAACTCACGGATCAACACGATCCGATCCAATTGCCCCGCACCATCCCAGAGCAGAACCAGGCGGTGACGGCGTTCGCCGTGCAGGAACCCGAACTCGGCATAAAGCTTGGTCCAATTGGAGCGATAAAGCGTTCCCCTCGAAAAGCTGCCGGTGCCGAAGACCCCCATATCGGGATCCAGGCGCATAAAACTTTGAACGATGCGTTTTACAGGCTCGCCGGCGGGCGGCTGGTGGGAAGCGCTCGATTCCTCTCCTTCAGGCCAGAGCAGCAGCGTCAGATGAAGGGGAATGCCGGAAGGAGCAGGCTGGAGCGTCAACAGAGAGTACTGACGTTTGGTGCGTTGCAGCGTCGAATCCATGCTGTCGAACCAGCCGCGCCATTCACCAACGTTGCGCAGCAGAAGCTCCCACTCATCCACGACAGCTCGATCCAATCCAGCGGCTGAGGCTAAACAGCACGAAGGCCGAGGAGACGTGAATGACTCAACACAAGTTCGCGTGAGCGTTCAATGGGAAGCCAACAAAGTGGTGCGCGGTGCCTCACCAAACAGCTCTCGATAGGCACTGGCGAAGTGATTTCGACTCACAAAGCCAAAATGAACGGCTACCTGCTGAACGGTATGACACCCCAGTTGTTGCCTCAGGTCAGGGTTAGCCAGAACGTCGCGCACTTGCTGCAAACGAATACGACGCATCAAGGCCATCGGTCCAAAACCAAACATTTCACGACAACTCACTGTGAGTGTTGTCTTGGTGGTGAACAGCGTCTGACACACCGCACTCAAAGAGATGGGAGTCGTACTCGATCGAAAGGAATAACGAACCAACTCCTGCACAAGATCACTGTGATGGGTTTTCACCACAGGCCGCAGAAGAGTCGAATTCTTCGACGAAAGAGACTCGATCAGCTGCGCCTCCAGTAGATCAGCTTGGAAAGGATGTGCCACATCCACACCCTGCCATTCGGGAAGCACCATCAACTGCCGCAACTTGCGATGAGCCGCAGGGGAAAGAATGGCCGTGTTGTTGCGCTCCATTCGCTCAAAGATCTCAGCCGCACCCATTAGCTCAGACCAGTCATCAATACGACTGCGATCGACAAGGACAGCTCCAATGCGATTGCCACCTGCAGAGGTTTTAAAGAAGGACTCCTTCATTTTGATGTTAAAACCCGACAAAGCATTCGGAGCCAATGCCTCACCGAAATGGCAGTGATCGCCGTAGTTATCAGTATGTTCAACCGTGAATGACAACCAGCGAGGGTGGCGTGTTCCCTCAATCAATAACGCTTGGTTGGCCTGCATCGAAACAAGCAACATTCCATTCTGATGATCAACCCTCAGACGCCCATGAAGGGGCCCCTGAGAGGCCTGAACAACGTTGTAATCACAGCCAAACCGTCTCCACAAATGCGCACACTCTTCGGCACTGTTGAACAAACGGTCGCAACAGGTCAACAAAGCAGGTGAGGGCGCTTTTTGAAGAGTCAGCTTCAAGCAAAAAACGATTTGGCACAACTTAGCCAACAACAACTAAGCAGACTTAATAAATAACCAGATCCCAACCGAATGACATCCACACAACAAAAATCCCCACCCGGCGAACCGAGTGGGGACATTTGGAACGAGGAACGACTCGTCGCGGGTTAATTCAGGAAGGAATTAACCGAATTTCCCTGAAGTCGAGGCAATCAGGAAGGCGGCATACGTCAAGACATAGCCAACCGTGAAGTGAGCCAAGCCAACGACACGGGCCTGAACGATGGACAGCGCCACGGGCTTGTCGCGGTAACCCATCATGTTGGCGATGGGGCTGCGCTGGTGAGCCCAGACAATGGTCTCGATAAGTTCCTGCCAGTAACCCCGCCAGGAGATCAAGAACATGAAGCCGGTGGCCCAAACCAGGTGTCCGAAGAGGAACATCCAAGCCCAGACGGCAAGGTTGTTGCTGCCGAACGGGTTATAGCCGTTGATCAACTGGGAGGAGTTGAGCCACAGGTAGTCGCGGAACCAGCCCATCAGGTAGGTGCTGGATTCGTTGAACTGGGCCACGTTGCCGGACCAGATGGCCAGGTGCTTCCAGTGCCAGTAGAAGGTCAGCCAACCCACGGTGTTCAAAGCCCAGAAGACAGCCAGATAGAAGGCGTCCCAGGCTGAGATGTCGCAGGTGCCGCCACGGCCGGGGCCGTCGCAGGGGAAGGAGTAACCGAAATCCTTCTTGTCTGGCATCAGCTTGGAGCCGCGGGCATCCAGAGCACCCTTCACAAGGATCAAGGTGGTGGTGTGCAGACCCAGAGCAATGGCGTGGTGAACCAGGAAGTCACCAGGTCCGATGGGCAGGAACACATCGGTATTGCCATTGATGGCATCCAGCCAGTAGTGGTCGCCAGGAATGTTCTGGGACGCAAGGCTGGCGGAGCTGGAAGCGTTGGAAAGCAGCACGTCCATTCCGTACATGGCCTTACCAGAGGCGGCCTGAACGAACTGGGCGAACACGGGCTCAACCAGGATCTGCTTCTCGGGAGTACCGAAGGCAACGACCACATCGTTGTGGACGTAGAGGCCGAGGGTGTGGAAACCGAGGAACAGGGAGACCCAACTCAGGTGGCTGATGATCGCTTCCTTGTGCTCGAGCATCCGAGCCAGGACGTTGTCCTTATTGGCTTCGGGGTCGTAGTCACGGATGAAGAAGATCGCACCGTGGGCAAAGGCACCACACATCAGCGCGATGGCGATGTACTGGTGGTGGGTGTACAGGGCTGCCTGGGTTGTGTAGTCCTTCGCGATGAAGGCATACGACGGCATCGAGTACATGTGCTGCGCCACGAGGCTGGTAACCACGCCGAGGGAGGCGAGAGCCAGACCAAGCTGGAAGTGCAGGCTGTTGTTGATGGTGTCGTAGAGACCCTTGTGGCCAGCGCCGAGGTCACCAGGGGTGCCCTTCGGGGGGTTGTGGGTTTCGAGGATCTCCTTGATGGAGTGACCGATACCGAAGTTGGTCCGGTACATGTGGCCGGCGATCACGAAGAGGCAACCGATGGCCAGGTGGTGGTGGGCGATGTCCGTCAGCCAGAGAGCTTCTGTCTGAGGGTGGAAGCCACCAAGGAAGGTGAGGATGGCGGTGCCTGCACCTTCAGAGCTACCGAAGACCTGATTCAGAGAATCGGGGTTTTCGGCATACACACCCCAGTTGCCGGTGAAGAAGGGTCCAAGACCGGCGGGGTGAGGCAGAACGTTGAGGAAGTTGTCCCAACCAACGTGCTGACCGCGAGCTTCGGGGATCGCAACGTGAACCAGGTGACCGGTCCAAGCGATGGAGCTGAAGCCGAAGAGAACAGCGAGGTGGTGGTTCAGACGCGATTCAGCGTTTTTGAACCAGGCCAGGGAAGGACGGAACTTGGGCTGCAGGTGCAACCAGCCGGCGAAGAGGGCCCAAGCCGACAGGATCATCATGAAGATGGAACCCTGGTACAGCTCGGCATTCGTCGTCATGCCGATTGTGTAGAACCAGTGATACAGGCCTGAGTAGGCGATGTTCACAGGGGAGGAAGCACCCGCTTGGGTGAAGGCGTCAATGGCGCCTTGACCGAAGTGGGGATCCCAAATTGCGTGAGCGATGGGGCGCACGTGCAGGGGGTCGGCGACCCACTGCTCGAAGTTGCCCTGCCAGGCGATGTGGAACAGGTTTCCCGAAACCCACAGGCCGATGATCGCAAGGTGACCGAAATGGGTGGAGAAGAGCTTCTGATAGAGGCGCTCCTCCGTCATTCCGTCATGGCTCTCGAAGTCGTGAGCCGTGGCGATCCCGTACCAAATACGGCGGGTTGTCGGGTCCTGGGCCAGACCCTGGCTGAACGAAGGGAATTTCGTTGCCATTAGAGGGAGAGGTCAGGTGAGGTCAGCCGACCACAAGAATGTGGGCGTGGAAGAAGGCCCACGTGGTCGCAATTCCGCCCAAGAGGTAATGGGCAACACCCACGGCACGGCCTTGGATGATGGAAAGGGCACGGGGCTGGATGGCGGGAGCCACCTTCAGCTTGTTGTGAGCCCACACGATGGACTCGATCAGCTCCTGCCAGTAGCCGCGGCCACTGAAGAGGAACATCAGACTGAAGGCGAACACGAAGTGAGCGCCGAGGAACATGATTCCGTAGGCAGCTGTATTCGAGCCATAGCTGTTGATCACCTGAACGGCCTGAGCCCACAGGAAGTCACGCAGCCAGCCATTGATGGTGATGGCACTTTGGGCAAAGTTGCCATTGGTGATGTGCGCGACGGAACCGTCGGCATTCACCGTTCCCCAGATGTCGCTCTGCATCTTCCAGGAGAAGTGGAAGATCACGATTGACAGGGAGTTGTACATCCAGAACAAGCCCAGGAACACGTGGTCCCAAGCGGAGACCTGGCAGGTGCCACCACGACCAGGACCGTCGCAGGAGAAGCGGAAGCCCAGGTTGGCCTTATCAGGGATGAGGCGGGAGCTACGGGCGTACAAGACACCTTTCAGCAGGATCAGCACCGTCACGTGAATCGTGAAAGCGTGAATGTGGTGAACCATGAAGTCGGCGGTGCCGAGCGGCATGGGAGCAGCGGCAACCTTGCCGCCAACGGCGACAACGGAACCGTTGAACACTTCACTCACACCCGCGAGGGCGTTTGGAGCCGTGCTGCCTGCAGCTGCGGCGTGCACGTTCTGAATCCACTGAGCAAAGATCGGCTGAATGGAAATCGCCGAATCGCTGAACATGTCCTGGGGACGACCCAGGGCACGCATGGTGTCGTTGTGGACGTAGAGGCCGAAGCTGTGGGCTCCGAGCCAGATGCAGACCCAGTTGAGGTGGCTGATGATTGCGTCGCGAGCCTTGAGCACCCGATCCAGCACGTTGTCGATGTGCTTGGCGGGGTCGTAATCGCGAACCATGGCGATGGCGGCGTGAGCACCTGCACCAACAATCAGGAAACCACCGATCCAGATGTGATGGGTGAAGAGCCCGATCTGGGTGGGGTAGTCGATCGCTTGGTACGGATACGGAGGCATCGCGTACATGTGCTGAGCAACGATGATGCTCACCGAACCGCCAATAGCCAGGTTGACCGCCAGCTGCGCATGCCAGGAGGTGGTCATGAAGTCATAGAGACCGTCGTGACCATTGGTGGCAGGGAACAGCAGGGGATCGCCCTTCTGACCTTCGTGGATCTCCTTGATGGAGTGGCCGATGCCCCAGTTGGTCCGGTACATGTGACCGGCAACGATGAACATCACGGCGATCGCCACATGGTGGTGGGCGATGTCGGTCATCCAGAGGCTTCCTGTCACAGGATTCAAGCCACCTTTAAAGGTGAGGAAATCGCTGTAAGCAGCCCAGTTGCCGGAGAAAAAGGCACCGACACCAGCGCTGAAGCCGGGATACAGCTGAGCCAGCAGGTCCTGATTGAAGAACTCGTGGGGCAGCGGAATGTCTGCAGCCGAAGCGATGGTCTTGCCATTCAGAACCAGCGGTTGGCCGGCATCGATGGCATCCATCAACTTGGTGACGGGAGCCGACACATGGATGACGTGACCAGCCCAGGACAGTGAACCGAGACCCAGCAGGCCTGCCAGGTGGTGGTTCAGCATCGACTCAACGTTCTGGAACCACTCCAACTTCGGCGCAGCCTTGTGGTAGTGGAAAACACCGGCGTTGAGCATGAGGCCGGCCATCACCAGGGCACCGATGGCCAGAGCCATGAGCTGGGTTTCACTGGTGATGCCCCAGGCCCGCCACATCTGGAAGAGGCCTGAAGTGATTTGGATGCCTTGGAAACCGGCACCCATGTCTCCGTTGAGGATTTCTTGGCCAAAGATGGCCCAGACCTGCTGGGCGCTTGGCTTCACATGGGTGGGGTCAGCAAGCCAACCGGAATAGTTGGAGAAGCGGGCGCCATGAAAGAAGGCACCGCTGAGCCAGATGAAGATGACGGCCAAGTGGCCGAAGTGGGCGGAAAAGATCCGCCGAGAGACCTCTTGAAGGTCGCTCGTGTGAGCGTCGAAGTCGTGAGCGTTGGCGTGAAGGTTCCAAACCCAAGTGGTGGTTTTGGGACCTTTCGCGAGGGCGCGGTCGAAATGTCCGGGTTTGCCGAACAGCTCGAAGGTTGCTGGATTGTCAACCTTCTCGACCTGGCTCTTCGCGTCACTCCCACGCTCAGGTGGGCTGATGGTCATCGAGTCGTTCCTCGAGGGACGGGTTTCGAGGTGGTGGGCCACCCCTCCGACGGGCCGAAGCCAATCGGGGCCCCGAATACGGATCCACAGGGAATCAGAGTTCGGGCGTCAGTACGGCAAAGGAGTCGAAACCCCTTGTCTGCACTGAAGCTGGGGCCCCAAAGAGGGGACCGCTGGCGGAAGCATAGGGGCGGAGCAGGGGGTTAAAGGGCCCTGAGTTACAAAGGTTCAATCCCGTGGCGAGCCAGTCAGCGACAGGCGTCTGCAGAAGGCTGAGAATCAGCAAAACAACAAAGATCTCAAGCAGTAAACAACACAATTTCACACATATTTCCTTCCTAAATAACTAAAACTCTGACAGTGAAGGTCGGATTGTTCAGAATGATCAGATCTGTTGATGCCCGATGCGTCGCCCTGGCTTGAAGTCGATATGGGCTGTTCTGCTGGCAGCAGTGCTGCTTCTCGGTGCCGGCTTACCTGTTCATGCGCGCCCTGGATTCTTCAATCGCGACACAGGGTCCGCCGCCAAACCGCTGCCGAGTTCAGCTCCCAGCGGGAAGCTCCAGGAAGTGGCTCCTCCAGGGGCAGTGCAACAGCTGCGCCAGAACCTGCAAAGGCACCATCCCTCTCTACGGCTGAGCGATCCAAGCAATGACAGCATCGTTTCCTCTGACGCTCTTGAGCTCCGTTTCGAAATCGAGGACTGGCCCCTCAGCAGCGACCCCGAATTGGGTCTGGGGCCCCATGTCGTGCTCCAAATCGACAACCGCGCTCCTCTACGGCTGAGCGAAAGCAATGGGAACCTCCTGAAGGTCCGCATCGACGGCCTGGAAGCGGGCAGCCACCGGTTCAGCGCCTGGGCCGCTTACCCCTGGGGAGAAGCCGTGCAATCACCAGGAGCCTCAATCCAGGGGCGCCTGCACCTTTGGCAAAAACTGCAGGGCACGCAACCCGAACGCGATGCCCCCTGGCTGGTTCCTGTCTCACCAGCCGGAGAACAGGGCCTGCAACCCCTTTTGGTGGATTGGCTGATTTGGAATGCTCCGCTCCAAAACCTGCGGGAGGGAGATGGACGCTGGCGACTCCGCATCAGCATTGATGGAGACAGCTTTTTGGTCGATCACCAGGAAGCCCTGTGGCTCAAAGGATCGAATGGCTCCAACAGGCACGACATTCAAATGGAACTGCTGAATGGACTGGGCGAGCCGATCACACCGGTCTTCAACAATCAGCTGATTCATTTGAAAGCCCCAGCCGGTCCCAAGCCTGGCTGGATGCGCCCACACCTCACTGAAAGCCAGCTCGCGCGCCTGAGCGGCTCCCCTGAGCCTGAAGCTCTGGAGGTGGTCGAATCCCCGCCAGAGCCCCCTCAAAAAGCAGAGGAGAAACAACAGGAGAAGACAGAACTGCCCCGAGAGCTTCCCCAGGTCGAGATCAAAATCGAGAAAGAGGTCGAGGACGAGATCAAAACCCAACCCGAGGCAGACCCCAAGCCCACGGCACCAGAGGAAAGCGAAGAACAGAAGCCTGAGCCGCCCCTTGCTGAAGAGCCATCCAAAGCAGAAGTTGCTCTGCCCACTCCTCCCACTCCCGCCCAGGAGAAGCCTGCGGAGCCTCAGCAGCCAGCCGAGCAGGAACCCAAGTTGATGCCGAGCAGCAGCCTGGGAGGATCAGCCCGTGAGTTGCTCAACAGCGATGGGCGCTTACGCAAGCCCTGATCCGGATTCCCTGCCCTGAACCCCACATCTGCCGTTCCCGCTCTGGGCCTAGGACTCAGCCCCAGCGCCATGCCGCTGTTGGAGCGGTTGCTGATACGCGGCCACATCGACCGGATCAAGGCAGACGATCAAGACATCAACACCGCCCTTGATGGGCATTGGACGGCAGAGAACGTCGTGTTGTTCGTGGGCGCCGTGGGAGCTGTGACACGTCTGATTGCAACTCGGATCCAAGGCAAGGGGAAGGATCCAGCCGTTCTGGTGCTCGACCCCAAAGGAGAGTTCGTCATCCCGTTACTGGGAGGCCATTCCGCAGGCGCCGAACAACGCGCCCTGGAGATCGCGATGGATCTCGGCGGGCAGGCGGTGATCACAGGCGCCTGCGCCCATGAAGGACGTCTCCCCCTGGATGCCTTTGGGGACGGCTGGGGCTGGAGACGCAGGGGGACGGTGGCCAGTTGGCGCGATCTGATGGTGCGGCAGTCCCAGGGATCCCGCATCAGCGTTCACCAGAGCAGTGGATCCACCGCCTGGCAAGGCCCTGAAGGCCATCCCTTGCTGCACAACGTTGAAGCCAACGTTGTGCCTGAGCCCGCTGATCTTGTGATTGGAGCGCGCCTCCAAGGCGATTGCCAGTGGCATCCAGCAACGGTCTGGATCGGCATCGGCTGTGAACGCAACACCAGTCTTTCTCTGGTGGAGAAGGCCATTGCCGAGGCCTTGGCAACAGCAGGGCTGGCGGAAGAGGCTGTCGCCGGAATGGCCAGCGCAGCGAGGAAATCCGACGAACCGGCCTTACAGCATCTGAGCCAAACCCGGGCATGGGCGTTCCGAACCTTTGCGGAGCACGCTCTTGCGTCCATCGAGGTGCCGAACCCCTCCGAAGTGGTGCGCAAGGAAATGGGGACCGCTTCGGTGGCGGAAGCAGCGGCATTGCTGGCTGCGGGCGACAAAGGTCATCTGATCCAGCACAAGCAAATCAGCCGTCCGGCAACAGGGGAACAGGGTGCCGTGACAGTGGCCATTGCCGAGGCTGCCATCCCCTACGCGCCGGAACGGGGCGAACTGCACTTGGTGGGGAGTGGCCCAGGGGATCTGTCCCTGCTCAGCGGAGACGCCAAAGCGGCCCTCTCCCGTTGTTCCGCCTGGATTGGCTACAGCCTCTACCTCGATCTTCTGGAGCCTTTGCGCCGCCCGGATCAGGTTCGATTCGATGGCCAGCTCACCCGGGAATGGGACCGCTGTGCCGAAGCACTGCGCTTGGCCCAACAAGGGGCAAAAGTTGCTCTGATCTCCTCCGGCGACAGCGGGATCTACGGCATGGCGGGATTGGCCCTGGAGCTGCTTCTCCAGCAACCCGAGCAGGACCGACCCAGCTTCTCGGTGCATCCCGGAATTTCAGCCTTCCAGCTGGCCGCCGCCCGGGCCGGAGCGCCACTAATGCATGACTTCTGCTGCGTCAGCCTCAGCGATCGCCTCACGCCGTGGACCGTGATCGAAAAGCGACTGGAGGCCGCTGCAACTGGAGATTTTGTCCTCGCCCTCTACAACCCAAGGTCCAAGGGTCGTGATTGGCAGCTGGGGCAAGCCAAGGAGATCCTGCTGAAACACCGCCCCCCCACAACCCCGGTGATGCTGGCGCGTCAGCTGGGCCGCGCGGAGGAATCCCATCAGCTCACGTGTCTTGAGCGCTTGGAGCCAGAAGCAGTGGACATGCTCACGCTGGTTCTGATCGGGAACAGCAGCAGCCGTGCCGAGGATGACTGGATGGTGACGCCGCGGGGATATCCCGGGGCCAGTCTCCAATGAGGACTGAGTTTTTGCTGGTCTAGCTCAGGTCTCCATCAAGACCAGGCAGTGCCACGAAACAATCAATCGGGATGACAGGATTCGAACCTGCGGCCCCTTCGTCCCGAACGAAGTGCGCTACCAAACTGCGCCACATCCCGGCCTATCAATCCTAAAAGATCGATGCTTCCGAGATTGAAGCAAGAGCACTAGGGCACGGATTAGGGTCATGGATTGAAGAAGCTTCGCCGTGCTCAAGCCGGAGTGGTTGCGCGTAAAGGCTCCGCAGCGCGAACGGATCGGTGCCGTGGCCGACCTGCTGCTGGACTTGAACCTGAACACGGTCTGCCAGGAGGCGAGCTGCCCCAACATCGGCGAATGCTTTGCAGGCGGCACGGCAACGTTTTTGATCATGGGTCCCGGCTGCACCCGCGCCTGCCCCTACTGCGACATCGACTTCGACAAGAGCGTGCGCGAGCTCGATCCCACCGAGCCCCAACGGCTTGGGGAAGCCGTGGCCCGTCTGGGCCTGAAGCACGTGGTGATCACCTCGGTAAACCGCGACGATCTCGCCGATGGTGGAGCCTCCCAGTTCGTGGCCTGCATTGAACAGGTGAAGCAACGCTCACCGCTCACCACGATCGAACTACTGATTCCCGACTTCTGCGGCAACTGGGATGCCCTGGCAACGGTGATGGCCGCCGCCCCCCACGTGCTGAACCACAACATTGAAACGGTGCCGCGGATGTACCGCCTGGCACGGCCCCAGGGCATCTATGAACGCTCCCTCGAGCTGCTGCAGCGGGTGCGGAACCAATGGCCCAAGGCCTACAGCAAGTCGGGGCTGATGGTGGGGCTCGGAGAAACCGATGAAGAGGTGATCGAGACGCTCCGGGATCTGCGCAAACACAGGGTCGACATCGTCACCATCGGTCAGTACCTCTCACCTGGCCCCAAACACCTGGCCGTTGACCGCTTTGTGACCCCGGCTCAATTCGAGACCTACAGGACTGTGGGCGAAGAGGAGCTGGGCTTCCTCCAAGTGGTCAGCACACCACTCACCCGCAGCAGCTATCACGCCGGTGAGGTGCAACGGCTCATGGCCAGCCATCCCCGCTGACGGGGATCCATTCCTGCACCTGCCAGTCCACCAGGCCGGCGCGGATCATTGGGTCGTTCTCCACCCATGCCAGCGCATCGGCGTAGGACGACGCCTCAAAAATCAACAAACCCCCGCCGCCAGGCCGCCGGTCACCATCCACCAAGTAACCGCTGCGTAGACGGCGGCCCGCTGCTGCTTCCCCTACAACCCAATGGCGGTGAGCTGCCAAGGTGAGTCGCCGCTGCTCCACGGGCAGAGAGGCTGCGACGGCCGTGAAAGTTTCAGTCTTGACGAACCAGGCCACGGGCTAGCGACGGCGCTAGGCAGCCACAGCCTGCTTGTCGGCCAATCCCATCGCCACCCTCTCACTGGGGGGGACCAACACCTTGAAGCGATTCTTCGCCGCAGTCCAGTCGGCCAAGAGAGCAGCAGCCTTCTCGCTTCCCGTGAGCGCCACATGCTGTTCCAGCAGCCCCTTCAGCAGCGACTCCTGCTCATCGGTGGTGATGGCGCAGACCTCAACGATCTCCGGATTCACCCGAGGAGCGACACGCCCCTCCTCATCCAGCAGGAAGGTCACACCACCGGTCATGCCAGCGCCGACATTGCGGCCGGTGCTGCCGAGAACGACAACGACACCGCCGGTCATGTACTCACAGCAATGGTCACCAGCTCCCTCCACAACCGTGCGGGCACCGCTGTTGCGAACACCGAAACGCTCGCCAGCCCGTCCATGGGCAAACAACTCACCGCCGGTGGCCCCGTAGAGGCAGGTGTTGCCGAGGATCACCTGTTCTCCTGGAGATGCACATCCGTCTGATGGGACGAGGGTGATGGAACCACTGTTCATTCCCTTACCCACGTAATCGTTGGCCTCACCTTCAAGACGAACCTGCATGCCCTGCACCAGGAAGGCCCCGAAGCTCTGGCCTGCTGCACCCAGGAAGGTGAGATCGAGCTGTCCTTTGAAGCCGCGGTTGCCGTGGCGCTGGGCAATTTCACCAGCCAAACGAGCACAGACACTGCGGTCGGTGTTGATGATCTCGATGCTGCGGCTCACGGAACCATGGTTTTCCAGAGCAACCATTAGGTCAGCGTCGGCAAGGAGCTGATCTTCAAGGATCAGTCCATTGCCGTGGGCCTGGTCGCTGTGGCGAAGCCAGGAGCGTTCTTCGGCACCGCTGATCGGAGCCAGCAGGCTAGAGAGATCCACGCCCTTGGTCTTGGCCAGATCAACCGAGCGGGCCTTGAGCAAATCGGTGCGGCCAATCAGCTCTTCAAGGCGGGTAACGCCGAGCAGACTCATCAGCTGACGCACTTCCTCGGCGACGTACCAGAAGAAGTTGACGACGTGTTCGGGAATGCCGGTGAAACGCTTGCGCAGGTTCTCCTTCTGCGTGGCCACACCCACAGGGCAATTGTTGGTGTGGCAAACGCGTGCCATGACGCAGCCCTCGGCGATCATCGCGATCGAGCCGAACCCGTACTCCTCGGCACCTAAAAGGGCAGCGATCACCACGTCCCAGCCGGTTTTCAGACCTCCATCAGCACGCAACAGAACCCGATCGCGCAGTCCGTTCTCCACCAGAGAGCGATGCACCTCAGTGAGACCCAGTTCCCAGGGACTGCCGGCGTGCTTGATCGAACTCAGGGGAGATGCACCCGTGCCACCGTCGTGACCGGAGATCTGAATCACATCAGCGTTGGCCTTGGCCACACCCGCAGCGATGGTGCCAATGCCAATCTCAGCCACCAGCTTCACGCTCACGGGAGCAGCGGGGTGCACCTGGTGCAGGTCATGGATCAACTGCGCCAGGTCTTCGATCGAATAGATGTCGTGGTGTGGCGGCGGTGAAATCAAGGCCACACCTGGCTTGCTATTGCGTAACCAGGCGATGTACTTGTCGACCTTGGGCCCTGGCAGCTGACCGCCTTCACCAGGCTTAGCGCCCTGGGCCACCTTGATCTCCAGCTGCTTGCCGCTGCGCAGGTATTCCGCAGTCACGCCGAAACGACCTGAAGCCACCTGTTTGATGGCCGAGCAGGCGGTATCGCCATTGCGCAGGCCACCAATGCTCGGGAATGAGGCTGAACGGCCCTCCCCATCCACATCCTTGAGAAGCTGGAAGCGCGCAGGGTCTTCACCGCCTTCACCACTGTTGCTCTTGCCACCGATGCGATTCATCGCCACGGCCAACACTTCATGGGCTTCGCGAGACAACGCACCGAGGCTCATTCCGCCTGTGCAGAAGCGGGTGCAGATGCTCTCGACGCTCTCCACCTGATCGAGAGGCACTGGGGTGGGAGCCAACTTGAACTCCAACAGGTCCCGCAGGGCCATCACCGGACGGTTCTCCAGCAAAGCCTGATAGGTGGAAAAGTGGTCGTAACCAGGGCCTTGGGCCACCGCCTTGTGCAGTGCCTTCGAAAGCTCGGGATTGTTGCGGTGGTACTCAGCACCACTGCGGTACTGAACGAACCCCATGAATTCGAGCTTGCTGCGGTTGAGCTCAGGGAACGCCTTGGCATGCATCGAGAGCGTTTCGTTCGCCAGCTCAGCCAGCGTCATGCCGGCAACACGGCTGGTCGTTCCGGTGAAGGCGGTCTCCACCACATCCGCACCCAGACCGATCGCTTCAAAGATCTGAGCGCCGTGATAGCTGGCCAGCAATGAAATTCCGATCTTGGAGAGGATCTTGCGCAGACCGTTCTCCAGCGACTCGCGAACGTTGGCCTGGGCCTGATCGGCATCGAGAGCGGGCAACTTGCCCTGCTCAATCCGCTTCTTGGTCTTGGGGTGATCCAGCCAGTGGCGGGTGGTCTCCCAGGTGAGCCAAGGACACACAGCACTGGCGCCGTAACCAATCAGGCACGCCATGTGGTGGGTGCTCCAGCACTGGGCGGTGTCCACCACCAGAGAGCACTGCAGCCGCAGCTTCTGGCGCAGCAGATGGTGATGAACAGCACCAACAGCCAGCAAAGCCGGCATGGCCACAGTCGTGGGGGTCAGCTGTAACGCCTCCCCAGCGTCGTCGACCCGATCGGACAGCACCAGCACCTGCGCACCGTCGCGCACGGCCTGTTCCGCAACGCTGCACAGCGCGGCAATGGCCTGTTGCAGGCCTCCCGCACACGACTCCACAGCCACCTGAGTGGACACGGTCTTGACGGGCAATCCCTGCTCACTGATCGCCGCCAGTTCCGCCTCGTTCAAAACGGGCGTGTCCAGATGAATAACGGAGGCAGCTTCCGGCTGGGGCTTCAGGGCGGGACGGCGTTCACCCAGATGCATCTCCAGGCTCATCACCAGCTTTTCCCTCAGGGGATCGATCGGAGGGTTGGTGACCTGAGCGAAGCGCTGTTTGAAGTAGTCGTAAAGCAGGTGGGGCTTCTCGGAGAGCACCGCCAGGGGGATGTCATCACCCATGCAGTAGGTGGGCTCCTTCCCGAGGGCCGCCATGTCTTCGATGATCAGATCGAAGTCTTCAGCGGTGAAGCCCATGGCGGTTTGCAACCGCAGCAGGTCGAGTTCACCCACCTTTCGATCTTGAGTCCAGGGCTGTGGCGCCACGCCGCGACGATGCTGCTTCAGCCAATCGGCATAAGGGAAGCGCCGTGCCGCGTCTTCCTTCACCGACCAGTTGTCGAGCAACTCCCCGCGTTCCAGATCGACGGCCACCATCTGGCCGGGGCCAAGACGCCCCTTCTGAACAATCGTCTTGTCGCTGAGATCCACCACGCCGGTCTCCGATCCCATGATCACGAAACCGTCTGCCGTGGTGCACCAACGTGCCGGGCGCAGCCCGTTGCGATCGAGCGTGGCACCCACCCGCTTGCCGTCGGCAAAGACCAACAGAGCTGGGCCATCCCAGGGTTCCTGAATTCCCGCGTTGAATTCGTACATCGCCGTCACATCAGGACGGCTGTCGAGATCGGGCTGATTGCGAAACGCTTCGGGGACCAGCGTGATCAGGCTGTCGGTGATCGACCGCCCGCTGCGCACCATCAATTCCAAGGTGGCATCCAGGTTGGCGGAATCGCTGAAGGCAGGGTTCACCACCGGGATCAGGTCATCAGCAGCCTCACCCCAGACGTTCTCGAGGCTGGCTTCTGAAGCCTTGGCCCAGTTGAGGTTGCCCAGCAATGTATTGATTTCACCGTTGTGACCCAGCAGCCGCATCGGCTGCGCCAGGGGCCAGCGCGGCAGGGTGTTGGTGCTGAAGCGACGGTGATAAACGGCAAAGCTCACCTCAAATCGAGGGTCCTGCAGGTCGGCATAGAACTGCGCCAGCACCTCGGATCGCACCATCCCCTTGTAGACAACCGTCCGGCTGCTCAGTGAAGCGACATAAACCTCTTGGGCCACCTCAGCACCCAGAGCTGCTCGCACACGGGCACCGATGCGCCGCCGCAACCGCAGCAGCTGACCATCAAACATTGCGTTGTCCGCATCACCATTCAGCACCCACTGCTCAATCACAGGAGCTGTGGCACGGGCCAAGGGGCCGAGAACCGCAGGGTCGACAGGCACCGTTCGCCACCCCAGAGGCTGCATGCCGAGGGCTTTGGCCTCTTCATCACAAAGGTCTCGCACCTCAGCACGACGGCTGGCATCCGTTGGCATGAACATCATTCCGAGGCCCCGTGCTGCAGCCGCCTCGGGCCACACCGCTTTCAGATACGACCAGGGGATCTCACACAACACCCCTGCGCCGTCGCCGGAGTCGCCATCCCCCCCGCAACCACCACGGTGCTCCATGCATCCCAGACCACGCAGGGCCTGCTCCAAAACCCAATGGCTGGCCTGCCCCTGGAGCTGCGCCAGGAAACCAACGCCACACGCATCCTTCTCGCCCGCAACAACCTCAGGTGCAGGGCTGTCGCAGTAAGGCCAGACAGCGGAACGGATGGCGTCAGACATAGAGAACTCAATCGGACGATCGCATGGGTCTGCAGCTTCGAGCTCTGCAGAAACCATCTCGAGGGAGGATCCTAGGCAGGCGCCTCTCCGCCAAGGCATTTCATGCTGGCCTTTGCTCCACTTCCAGCGCCACCACCTGAGCTTCGGCCTGTACCGAACCAGAGCGGGGAGGAGGTGCTGATCGGGCGAGAGCGCAGCAAAGCGGTTTGGCTCTGGAGGGGCAGCGACGCAGCCCCAGAGGAGCTGTGGCTGCCCCTGGAGGTTCTGGAATCCCGACTGGGTTTCAGGCGAGTGTCCCGCCTCGATGGAGAGGCACTGGAATGGTTTGGTCGAACGGTTCCCTTGACCTCAATGACGACCCGATCGCTCGGGGACGAAGTCGGCCTTGAAGTGAGCGACTGGTTGGCCGCAACAGGCGTCCGCTCCCAAGTGAGAGGAAACACCTTGGAGCTTCGGCTGCCCCCTCCAACGGTGAACAACCTGCGCCGCGGCAAGGGTTCTACAGCTGATCGCTTGGTGCTGGACCTGAACGGGCCCGCCCTGGTGCAGCGGTTGAACGGCGACCTGTTGCTGGAGCTCAAGCTGTCGCGGACCCAGCGACGTCAACTCAAGGCGTGGGGGCTCACCCCAGAGCAGCATCGCCACGGCGGCCTCGTGCTGAAGGGACAAGCCACCAAGCTGAGGAGCTTGAGCCTGGCGTCCCCCTGGCGGGTGGTGCTGGATGGCGTACAGGTCGGCGGTCGCCGCCCAGCCCAGAGCGCACGTCTGCCCCTTAGCGATCCAGCTGTGGCCGAAATGCTGAGGAGGGGCTTCGTCTTGGAGCGACGCACCATCAAGGTGGGGGTGAAACCTATTCAGGTATTCCGTGCCGGCGGCGACCTGAGCCGTCTCGGCATCACCCTCCAGCCCCTGGTCAAGACCGAGCAGCAACAGGGCCTACGTTTTCTGCCTCAGCTCTCCCAACCAGCAGGAGCGCTGGTCGCAGTCAACGGAGGCTTTTTCAACCGGATCAATCAACTCCCCCTGGGGGCCTTGCGGCATCAGGGGGTCTGGCTTTCAGGTCCGATCCTGAACCGCGGCGTGATCGCTTGGGGGGCCTCAGGAGATCTGCAGTTCGGCCGGCTGCGGCTGAACCAGACCCTGCAGGTGAACAACGGTCGCCGTTGGAGCCTCATGGCACTCAACAGTGGTTACGTCCAGAAGGGGCTGAGCCTCTACACATCTGCATGGGGGCCCCGCTACCGGGCCCTGAGCGGCGAGGAGGAAGCTCTGTTGATTCGCGGCGGCCGCGTCGAGACAACATTCGACCAGCGCAGCCTGCAACGTGGCATCGCCATTCCCAAAAACGCTGCGTTGGTGATCGCCCGCGGGCGCACGCCACTGCCCGCTCGGCCTGGTGATCGGATCCAGGTGACAGCGCGATCCAGCTCTCCCCTGGCCCAACATCCCAATGTTCTGGGCGGCGGTCCGCTGCTGATGCAAAACGGCCAAGTGGTGCTCAATGGACGCCGGGAAGGATTTAGTCCGGCCTTCATGAGCTTGGCGGCACCAAGAACGGTGGTAGCTCAGGGGCCGAGCGGCCAATGGCTGATGACCTTGCGTGGTGCCGCTGGCGGTGATCCCACCCTTGTGGAAACAGCCCTGGCAGCCCAGCAACTGGGCCTGAGCGATGCCTTGAACATGGATGGCGGCAGTTCCACCACCCTCGTGGTGGCCGGACGAACCGTGATGAACGGCCGAGGCAGCACCCCGAGAGTCCATAACGGTCTGGGGCTCATCCCCCTCTGAGACCTGCAAAACTGGGGGCCCCGAGGAACTGAGCATGGCTGCCAATCTGCGGCTGACCGCTGCCGCTGCTGCCGAGCTAGGGCGACAGGCGGCCGTGGCGGGAACACCGGGGCAGATGCATCTCGATCTCACTCCCGGAGAGTGCGCACAACATGTGCTGCGCATCCGGGCAGGACATTTGGCCGGCGTCGCAATCGCAAGGGCCGATGGCGTGACTCTGCACGCCCCTGCAGAACAACTCAAAATGCTTGAAGGCCTTTGCCTGGACTACCGCGGCGACCTCAGTGGTGGTGGTTTTCTGATCCGCAACAGTGATGGTGTTGAGCCCTGTGCCTGCGGCAGTGCCTTCAGCCGCGTTTGAGGGGGGACCGTCACCCGGTATCGTGGTCGATTGTCGAATCAGGTCGGGAGTCCGACCGCTCACCGACCATCGATGCCAACCATCCAACAGCTGATCCGCACTGAGCGCTCACGCCTCAAGGCCAAGACCAAGTCCCCCGCCCTGAAGTCGTGTCCTGAGCGTCGCGGTGTTTGCACCCGCGTTTACACCTCAACGCCCAAAAAGCCCAACTCGGCTCTGCGCAAGGTGGCTCGTGTGCGCCTGACCTCCGGCTTTGAAGTCACGGCTTATATCGGCGGTGTCGGTCACAACCTGCAGGAACACTCGGTGGTGTTGATCCGCGGCGGTCGTGTCAAAGACCTCCCTGGCGTCCGCTACCACATCATCCGCGGAACCCTGGATACCGCTGGCGTGAAAGACCGGCGTCAGTCCCGCTCCAAGTACGGCGCCAAGGCTCCGAAGGAGTGATCACCGGTTTTCTTTCCATCCCCATAACGTTCTGATCTCTAATGTCACGCCGCAACGCCGCTGAGAAGCGCCCGATTCTTCCCGACCCGCAGTTCAACAGCCGTCTCGCCACGATGATGGTTGTGCGTCTGATGCAGCACGGCAAGAAGTCGACAGCGCAACGGATCCTGTCCGACGCGTTCGGCCTGATCAACGAGCGCACCGGCGGAGATCCACTCGAACTCTTCGAGACTGCCGTCAAGAACGCCACGCCCCTGGTGGAAGTACGCGCTCGCCGCGTTGGTGGTGCCACTTATCAGGTGCCTATGGAAGTGCGCCAGGAGCGCGGCACCGCCATGGCCCTGCGCTGGCTCGTGAGCTTCTCTCGCTCCCGGAATGGCCGGAGCATGGCCCAGAAGCTGGCTGGAGAACTGATGGATGCCGCCAATGAGGCTGGCAACGCCGTTCGCAAGCGCGAAGAAACCCACAAGATGGCCGAAGCCAACAAGGCTTTCGCCCACTACCGCTACTGAGCCTCGCCGGCCAGCCATTAACACAGATGTTCATGGCTGGCCTGTAGAGTCTCTCCGCCTTTTCACGCCCCACCCCCGGAGAATTTCCTGTGGCCCGCGACTTCCCCCTGGAACGCGTCAGAAATATTGGTATCGCTGCTCACATCGATGCCGGCAAAACCACCACGACTGAACGGATCCTGTTCTATTCCGGTGTGGTTCACAAAATCGGCGAGGTGCACGACGGCGCCGCAGTGACCGACTGGATGGCCCAGGAACGTGAGCGTGGCATCACGATCACCGCAGCTGCCATTTCGACGTCCTGGCAGGACCATCGCGTCAACATCATTGACACGCCTGGCCACGTGGACTTCACCATTGAGGTGGAGCGCTCCATGCGCGTGCTGGATGGTGTGATCGCCGTCTTCTGCGCCGTTGGTGGTGTGCAGCCCCAATCCGAAACCGTCTGGCGTCAGGCCGATCGCTATTCCGTTCCCCGGATGGTGTTCGTGAACAAGATGGACCGCACCGGTGCGGACTTCCTCAAGGTTCACGGCCAGATCAGGGATCGCCTCAAAGCCAACGCGGTTCCGATTCAGCTTCCGATTGGTGCTGAGGGTGAGCTCAGCGGCATCATCGACCTTGTTGCCAACAAGGCATACATCTATAAAAACGACCTCGGCACCGATATCGAAGAAGCCGATGTGCCGGCTGACATGGCCGACGAGGTGGCCGAATGGCGGAACACCCTGATGGAAACCGTCGCCGAAACCGACGAAGCGCTGATCGAGAAGTTCCTCGAAACCGGTGAACTCAGCGTTGACGAGCTCAAGAAGGGCATTCGTGAGGGCGTGCTGAAGCACGGTCTGGTGCCCATGCTCTGCGGCTCAGCCTTCAAAAACAAAGGTGTTCAGCTGGTTCTGGACGCAGTAATCGACTACCTGCCTGCTCCAGTCGACGTTCCCCCCATCCAGGGTGTGCTTCCCGACGGCAGCGAAGCGGTGCGTCCGTCCGACGACAACGCCCCCTTCAGTGCCCTCGCCTTCAAGGTGATGGCCGATCCATACGGCAAACTCACTTTCGTCCGGATGTACTCCGGCATCCTCGAGAAAGGCAGCTACGTTCTCAACTCCACCAAAGGAGAGAAGGAGCGCATCTCCCGTCTTGTGGTGCTCAAGGCTGATGACCGTGAGGAAGTTGACGCACTGCGTGCCGGCGACCTCGGTGCGGTGCTCGGACTGAAGAACACCACAACAGGTGACACCCTTTGCACCCAAGACGATCCGATCGTCCTCGAGACCCTGTTCATCCCCGAACCGGTGATCTCAGTGGCTGTTGAGCCGAAGACCAAAGGCGACATGGAGAAGCTCTCCAAGGCTTTGGTTTCTCTGGCTGAGGAGGATCCCACCTTCCGCGTCAACACCGACTCTGAGACAGGTCAGACCGTGATTGCCGGCATGGGCGAACTCCACCTGGAAATTCTGGTGGACCGCATGCTGCGCGAGTTCAAGGTGGAAGCCAACATCGGCGCACCTCAGGTGTCCTATCGCGAAACCATCCGTGGTTCTGCAGGTGGCGAAGGCAAGTTCTCCCGTCAGACCGGTGGTAAGGGTCAGTACGGCCACGTTGTGATCGAAATGGAACCGGGTGAGCCCGGCTCCGGTTTCGAATTCGTCAACAAAATCGTGGGCGGTGTCGTTCCGAAGGAATACATCAAGCCCGCCGAGCAGGGCATGAAGGAGACCTGCGAATCCGGTGTGATTGCCGGATACCCCCTCATCGATGTGAGATGCACCTTGGTGCATGGCTCTTATCACGACGTCGACTCTTCGGAGATGGCGTTCAAGATCGCCGGATCCATGGCCTTCAAGGACGGCGTCAAGAAGTGCAATCCTGTGCTGCTTGAGCCGATGATGAAGGTCGAGGTCGAAGTCCCCGAGGATTTCCTCGGTTCGATCATCGGCGACCTGTCCTCCCGTCGAGGTCAGGTTGAGGGCCAATCCGTCGATGACGGCACGTCCAAAATCTCGGCCAAGGTGCCCCTTGCCGAGATGTTCGGTTACGCCACCCAGCTCCGCTCCATGACCCAGGGCCGGGGCATTTTCTCGATGGAATTCGACAATTACGCCGAAGTTCCTCGCAATGTGGCTGAGGCCATCATTTCCAAGAATCAGGGCAATTCCTGATCTCTAAACTCCTCCCAATCCAACCCTCGATTCTTTAAACACCCATGGCACGCGAGAAGTTCGAAAGGAACAAGCCCCACGTCAACATCGGCACCATCGGCCACGTTGACCACGGCAAGACCACCCTCACCGCTGCGATCACCAACGTGCTCGCCAAGAAGGGTCAGGCGGAAGTTCAGAACTATGCCGACATCGACGGCGCCCCCGAAGAGCGTGAGCGCGGCATCACCATCAACACCGCTCACGTTGAGTACGAAACCGAGACACGTCACTACGCTCACGTGGACTGCCCTGGCCACGCGGACTATGTGAAGAACATGATCACCGGTGCCGCTCAGATGGACGGCGCCATCCTGGTGTGCGCTGCCACCGACGGCCCCATGGCCCAGACCAAGGAGCACATCCTTCTGGCAAAGCAGGTGGGCGTTCCCGCTCTGGTGGTTGCACTGAACAAGTGCGACATGGTCGATGACGAGGAGATCATCGAACTGGTGGAAATGGAGATCCGTGAACTGCTCTCCAGCTACGACTTCCCCGGCGATGACATCCCTGTCGTTCAGGTGTCTGGCCTGAAGGCCATCGAAGGAGAGGCTGAGTGGGAAGCCAAGATCGAGGAACTGATGGCGGCTGTTGACGCCAGCATTCCTGAGCCTGAGCGGGAAGTGGACAAGCCCTTCCTGATGGCTGTGGAAGACGTCTTCTCCATCACTGGTCGTGGCACTGTGGCCACCGGCCGTATTGAGCGCGGCATCGTCAAAGTCGGCGAAGAAATCGAGATCGTCGGCATTCGCGAGCCTCGCAAGACAACCGTCACCGGTGTTGAGATGTTCCGCAAGCTGCTCGACGAGGGCATGGCTGGCGACAACGTTGGTCTGCTGCTGCGCGGCATCCAGAAGGAAGACATCGAACGCGGCATGGTGCTGGTGAAGCCTGGCTCCATCACCCCTCACACCAAGTTCGAGGGTCAGGTGTACGTGCTGAAGAAGGAAGAAGGCGGCCGCCACACTCCTTTCTTCGCTGGCTACCGCCCGCAGTTCTACATCCGTACAACGGACGTGACCGGCCAGATCACCGCCTTCACCGCTGAAGACGGCAGCAATGTCGAAATGGTGATGCCTGGTGACAACATCCAGATGACTGGTGAGCTGATCTGTCCTGTTGCGATGGAAACCGGCATGCGTTTCGCTATCCGCGAAGGCGGGCGCACCATCGGTGCTGGCGTGGTCTCCAAGATCATCGAGTGATCAGCGCAAGCTGAACCACACGGCAGGAGATGGAGGGGCCCAGCCCCCCATCTCCTACATTTCTAAGAACCTCGACAACTGAAGTCCTGCTTCGACCTCGAAGCTTTTTCGCCCCCCTCCTATGTCCACTGCCATCGCTCAGCAGAAGATCCGCATCCGCCTGAAGGCGTTTGACCGCCGCATGCTGGATCTCTCATGCGAGAAAATCATTGAAACGGCCGATAACACCGCTGCGACCGCGATCGGTCCGATCCCCTTGCCCACGAAACGCAAGATCTACTGCGTTCTGCGCTCTCCCCATGTGGACAAGGACTCCCGCGAGCACTTCGAAACCCGCACCCACCGTCGGATCATTGACATTTACAGCCCGTCTGCCAAGACAATCGACGCGCTGATGAAGCTTGATCTCCCCAGTGGTGTGGACATCGAAGTGAAGCTCTGATCCGTTCGATCAGAACTTCATTTTCCTAGGATTCAGTTGCCTACAACACGGCGTTCGTGTCCGATTTTTCTGTGAGGGAGCTTCCCCTGTTCCCCCTGCCGGACGTCGTGTTGTTCCCGCAGCAGCTCCTGCCGCTGCACATTTTTGAATCGCGTTATCGGATGCTTCTCCAGACGGTTCTGGAGACCGACAAGCGGTTCGGCATTGTTCGCATCAACCCTGAGAACGGCGAAATGGCCGAGATCGGTTGCTGCGCTGAGGTGCTTCAGCATCAAACAACCGAAGACGGTCGCAGCTACATCGTTTCGTTGGGCCAACAGCGGTTCCGGCTGCTGAACATCACGCGGGAAACGCCCTACCGAACAGCGATGGTGAGCTGGCTTGAGGATGAGCCCGTGGCCGACACCGACCAGCTCAACAGCCTGCGGGACGAGGTCAGCGAAGCCTTGAAAGACGTCGTTCAGCTGACCAGCAAACTGCAGAACCGAGAGGTGGAACTGCCTGATGATCTGCCTGATCTACCGCGGGAACTCTCCTTCTGGATCAGTGCCCATCTGGATCAGGCCGCCTCGGAGCAACAGAGTCTTCTGGAACTGACCGACACCCACGAACGGTTAAGTCAGCAGTTTGAAATGTTGGATCACACCCGACGCCAGTTGGCGGCCCGCACTGTGTTGATGGATCTGAAGTGATGTTGGGATCTCTGCTGGTGGTGGCCGGAGCCGTTGGAGCCACCGGAGTTGCGCTGTGGCTTCGCCGCGACCGGCCCTACGAATCGTCGGAGAGTGTCGCCTCCGCCTACGACGCCTGGACGGAAGACCGTTTGTTGGAGCAGCTCTGGGGGGAGCATGTCCATCTTGGCCATTACGGGACCCCGCCGGGATCCTGTGACTTCCGTGAAGCCAAGGAGGCCTTCGTCCACGAGCTGGTGCGATGGAGCGGTCTGGACCAACTTCCTGCCGGCAGCCGGGTGCTGGATGTGGGATGCGGCATCGGTGGCAGTGCCCGAATCCTGGCGCGGGATTACGGGTTGGACGTTCTCGGCATCAGCATCAGCCCAGCCCAGGTGAAACGAGCAACACAACTCACCCCATCAGGCCTGACCTGCCGCTTCCAGGTGATGGACGCCTTGGATCTTCAAGTGCCCGATCAGAGCTTTGATGCGGTCTGGAGTGTGGAGGCCGGTCCACACATGCCTAATAAACAGCGCTATGCCGATGAACTGCTGCGGGTACTGCGCCCTGGGGGTCTGCTTGCTGTCGCCGACTGGAACCGCCGCGACCCATCCGATGGCGGCATGACGCGAACCGAACGCTGGGTGATGCGTCAGCTGCTCAACCAGTGGGCCCACCCTGAATTCGCCAGCATCAAGGGGTTCTGCCAGAACCTCGACAACAGCGTCCACAACCGTGGCGAGATCGTCACCGGTGACTGGACCCAGGCCACGCTTCCCTCATGGATTGACTCCATCGTCGAGGGCATCCGACGTCCCTGGGCTGTGCTCAACCTGGGACCGAAAGCGGTACTGCAGGGCCTGAGAGAAACACCGACGTTGTTGCTGATGCACTGGGCCTTCGCCACTGGGCTGATGCAATTCGGTGTCTTTCGAATCAGAAAAGACTGATCTTTAACAACCGTTGATGTTCAACAGCCACTGAGATCGCTGCTGGGGTAGGCACCGAAATGGGCGAGATGCTCGCAAAGAGGCTGCAACTGAGCAATCAAATCCGCCAGAGCCGTGGATGGATCCGGAGGAAGATCCACATCCACAAAAAAGACGTATTCCCCCAACTCCCGTTTGGACGGTCGTGATTCAATCCGACTCATGTTCAGGCCCCGCTCAGCCAAACAGGCCAGAGCCTCCAGCAAGGCCCCCGGCGCATTGCGATGCAGCGAGAACGCCAGGCTGGCCACATCGCCATGCTCACTGCGCTGCCCACGACGCAACAGGAGAAAACGGGTGCGATTGCCCGCAACATCATTCACAGGGAATGCCAGCTCATCCAACCCGTGTTCCCGGGCAGCGGCCTGGGAGGCAATCGCAGCACGGAATGAACTGCCCGCCACCATGCGAGCTGCTTCAGCCGTGGAGGAGGTGGGAAGTTGCAATGCATCGGGCAGATGCTGGGCCAGCCAGCCACTGCACTGGGCCAGAGCCTGCGGGTGGGAGAGCACTTCCGTGACTCTGCTGAGCGGCCCACTCCCCAGCAGAGCGTGCTGAATCGGAAGCACCAAAGCCCTGCGAATACAAAGCTCGGGATGGGACCACAGCGCATCGAGGGTCGCCGTCACCCCCCCCTCCACTGAGTTCTCAATCGGGACAACGGCTCCATCACACTCCCCCCCCGCCAACTGTTCCACAACCGATCGAAGACCCACGCAGGGCACCAGCTGGACATCCTCGAGGGCGTCCTGTTCGATCAACACCCGGGCGGCCTGCTCGCCATAGGTCCCGGCTGGGCCAAGGAATGCGAGACGTGTAGGCATCGAAGCCGCACTGCATGGACTCGATAAGATCATGCCGCGTCAGGTGAAGTCCATGCCCCTGGCCTTCGAAGCCAGTCAAAAGCTTGATCTGCCTGTCAAAACAGGAGCAGAGCGGCTGCCCACTTACCTACTGGAGGAGGAGCGCGTCCTTGGGGCGTTGCTTGACGCCAAACAGCTCAACTGCCTGCAGCCAGGACGTTACCGGTATGTGGTGACCAGCCTGCAGGTCTTTCAGCTCCATGTAAAACCCGTGGTGTCCCTCCAGATCCAAATGGAAGGCGACACACTGGTGATGCAGGCCCTCGACTGCGAACTGGAGGGTCTGGGGATCGTTGACCACTTCGCCCTGAACCTGGAAGCACGGCTGACTTCCACACCCGGCGGGCTTCAGGGGCATGCCCATCTGTCGGTGAGCGTGAGCCAGCCGTCGCTACTCAAGCTGATCCCCAAACGGGTGCTGGAATCAACGGGTGAATCAATTTTGAGTGGCATCCTCATTGGCATCAAAGCCCGAGTTGGCCAGCAGCTGATCGACGACTACCGCAGCTGGTGCCGGGAAACCGACGAGCAAGGCTCAACCGAGCAAACGCTTCAAGAACGTGTGCCGATGCAAGGGCGTGGGACCTGAGGCCATCAGGCTCTGACGATGCTGCGCCGTGCCATAGCCCGCATGGCGCTCGAGCCCGTAACCAGGGAAGCGAGCCGACAAGCGCCGGATGAGTGCATCCCTCGCCTCCTTGGCCAGAACACTGGCCGCAGCAATGGCGGCTGATCGGCTGTCTCCCGCGATCACAGTGTGCTGCGGTCCCTGCCACAGGCGAAGGGGAAGATTGCCATCCACCAGCACAAGCCCAGGGCTCTGGGGCAGTCGCTGCAGAGCCCGCAACATGGCGCGTTCAGTGGCAACGCGGATGCCGCAAGCGTCAATTTCTCGCGCTGAGGCCTGGCCCAAACCTGACGCTACACACAGCGACTGAATCAAGGGAACCAGAGCCGCCCGACGCTTGGCCGACAGTTTTTTGCTGTCGGTCAGCCCCGCCTTCAACAGGCATTCGGCTGCTGAGCCCTCGAGCACCACAGCGGCCGCAAAAACAGGACCAAACAAACAACCACGACCGACTTCGTCCACACCAGCCACGTCCCTCCCGAGAGGGAGGGACTCCTGCGCGATCATCCGGCTCAGACCGTGGCGACTGCAGAGGAGCGACGACGGCGACGACGGGGCTCCTCAGGCTCAGCTGTTTCAGCCACCGCCACAGGCTCGGGCTCAGCCGGTTCGCTGCTGGGGGCCGGTTCTGGTTCGGGGATTGTCAGATTGGTCACCGCCTCCAAGGGGGTGATCTCCACCATCAGGGGAACCGACTCATCCGGAGCAGACGAGGTGACGACAACGGGCGTCTCAGCGGCTGGGGCTTCAGTGGGCTGACTCGCCCCATTGCGTGACCCGGAACGACCTCCCCGTCCGCCGCGACGACGGCGCCGTCCGGAACTGGCCGCCAATTGCTGACGCGCCGCCTCCAGCACCTCCTGCTCGTCCTCGCCAGGACGCACAACCCTGACCACGACGTTGTCGGATTCAGGGGGCTCCTCCAACAACAGGGCTGGGTTCAACCCCAGCCAACCAAACAACTGCTGTTGCTCGTCCGTCATCGGGACGGCAACCAATTCAGGGTCCTGACGACGGGCGATCGCGGGCTCCTGAGCCTCTTGAGTCGACACCTCAGGGGCAGTGGTATCGGACGTCTCAACTGGAAGGACAACATCCTGACTGCCGCGCCCTCGACCACCGCGCCGCCGCCGACCATTGCCACCGTTCTCTCCAGGCGAAACAACTTCGGCGCGGGCTGAGGCCGCTGATCGCACCAATCCCGTGGCCGTCGCCAGAGGTTGAAGCAAGTCTTTGCCAGGGAGAACTGCCACATGGCCGAGACCACCACAGCTGGGGCATGCCCGTCCGAACAGTTCATAGATGTTCTGCCCTTGACGCTTGCGGGTGAGCTCCAACAGTCCCAGTTCACTGAGCTGCGCGATCTGAGGACGAGCTGAGTCGTCACGGACGGCTGTCGTGAAATGCTCCAGCAGCTGGAGCTGATCACGACGGGAATCCATATCGATGAAGTCGATGATGATCACCCCACCGATGTTGCGCAGCTTGAGCTGTCGAGCGATTTCAATCGCCGCCTCACAGTTGGTCCACAGAACGGTTTCGCGGGCATTGGCCGACCGTGTGAACGAGCCCGAGTTCACGTCAATCACCGTGAGCGCTTCGGTGGGCTCGATGATCACGTAGCCACCGGACGGCAGATCAACCCGCGGCTTCAGCGCATCGCGGATGGCGGCATTGACCTTGTAGTGCTCCAGCAACTCGCTGGATTCACTGTGCGCTTCCACCAGCACATTGCTGGCATCAGCGCCAAGGAAGCTGATCACACGGCTCACAGCGGCGGCATCGTCCACCACAACCCGGGCCAAATCGGGACCCATGTGGTCCCGCAGAATCCGATGGATGAAGTCTTCATCGCGATTGAGCAGCACAGGGGGTGCAGCTGTCTCAGCTGCTTGCTGAATCGCCTCCCACTGGCGCAACAAGGATTCCAGATCCTCAATCAGCAGGTCTTCACTAATACCGTCGGCTTCCGTGCGGATCAGCAGACCAGCTCCAGGTGGCTTGATCAGAACACCCAGGGCACGGAGTCGGTTCCGTTCTGCATCGGAACTGATGCGCCGGGAGATGTTGACCCCCTGGCCATGGGGCTGAAGCACCAGGTAGCGACCTGGCAAAGCAAGGTTCCCCGTCAATCGTGGGCCCTTGGTGCCGGTCGGTTCTTTCATCACCTGAACCAGAACCTTTTGGCGGGGCTCGAGCAGTTCAGTGATCCCAGCCGAACCTTTCTTCAGACGCAGCGGGCCAAGATCGGTGACATGAATGAACCCGTTTTTCTCACTCTCACCGATATTGACGAAGGCAGCATCAATGCCTGGGAGAACATTTTCAACTGTTCCTAAATAGACATCTCCGATCTGATAACGACCCTGCGCGACGATCAGTTCATCAACACGTTCATCGGTTAGCACTGCTGCGATACGCAGCTGCTCCGCGATGACAATTTGCTGGGGCATAAGAGGACTGGTTGAGCCCGATTGAGGGCCAAAATCCGTTGAGGAACCTGCCGGTTCTCGCTCACGGGGTGATTAAAAGATCTGAGCTGGTCAGCAAGACCAAAAGGTTGCGGAGCACGAACTCCTATGAATCAGGCTTGGGGGTTCCAAAAAAGACCGCCATGCAAGCCGTGATGTGGACCTCGATATCCGTGTGGGATCAGACAAGACCGAAACAAGGTTGGTCCCGACGGACGAAACACCTGCTCTGTAACCAAATTAGCACTGCGCACTAAGGAGCAGGGCTTCTCTCACCAAGCGTTGCACCTGCAAGGGCTGGCCGACGGTGTCAGCAAGCCAGTGCTGAATCTGAGCAGGGCGCAGGCTTCGACCCATCTCATCCACCGCTGCTTCCAAGCGAAGCCTGACGGACCCATTGGTGTTCTTATCCGTCACGTGCAGCGCCTT
This sequence comes from Synechococcus sp. MU1617, assembly GCF_020514235.1. Classification (NCBI taxonomy): domain Bacteria; kingdom Bacillati; phylum Cyanobacteriota; class Cyanophyceae; order Synechococcales; family Synechococcaceae; genus Synechococcus; species Synechococcus sp. MU1617. Next base: position 8,900 of record NZ_VTLB01000005.1, on the reverse strand, counting down.
CAACCCGGGGCGGCAATCCCGCTCCCGGGGGCGGCCCTTCTTATCGGTGTCGTGCCATACCAAGGTTGCGGCTTGCAGGAGCTGATCCACCGCCGCATTCCAATCCAATGGCATCGGGGCTTGCTCCTCCGGCACGAGATCAAAACACCAAACGGCGCCGGTCAGTTCTTGAGAGAGGCTTTTGCCACTGACGGGAACCTCGGCTGCCGCCAGCAGCTGAATGCCCTCAGGCAGCAACGGCTGGAGCGTTTTGCAGAAGTGATTGGGATCCAGGGCCTCGGTGAATTCCAGGTCCATCCACTCGCTCTGGGCCTCAGCGCCGAGGGGCAGGGCCAAAGCAATCTGAACCCTCGGCAGGGGATGAAACCCACCGGTGAAGCTGATCGGAAGAGCACTGCGACGCAGGGCACGTTCCAGCATGCGCATCAGATCAAGATGGCTGAGCAGCGCCATCGATCCCGTTTTGGCGAATTGCACCCGGATCCGGCACACCCGTTCACTGGGCGGCGCCTGGGTCGGCACCTGGGTTGGCACCTCTGGAGCAGGAACAACCACGTTGTGGCCGAGATCCGGGCCGCAGACCCCGCAACTGCTGCAGCCATCAAAGGAGCAGTCGGGCACAACCGCCGCTGCTAGAGCCCGTTGTAGATCGTCCGCCAGCCAGGCCTTGTCGATGCCGGTGTCGATGTGATCCCAAGGAAGCGGCTGAGCGCAGAACGCCTCAAGGTCCTCACGATCCAGGGCGGCCACGGCACTCCAGCCCCCCACCTCCATCTCCCGGTAACGCCCCTCCAGGCCAGCATCCGCGATGGCTCCGGTCCAGGCGGCGTACGTGCGATCCAGCGACTCGAACCAGGCATCCATGCCCGCACCAGCCCGCCAGGCTGCCTCGATCACCGGAGCAAGGCGCCGATCGCTGCGGCCCACAAAATCCTCCATTGCCGACAGCCGCACATCGGTGAAGTTCACCTTCACGCCGCGCAAACGCCTGAAGGCCTCCTTAAGCAGGGCCTGACGCCGCTCAAACTCGGCCGTGGAGACGCTGTGCCACTGGAACGGGGTGTGCGGCTTGGGAGTGAAATTGCTGATCGTGATGTTCAGGTTCAGCCGCCCTAGCTCACGGCAGCGCTGCTGGAGCATCACGCAGGTCTCGGCAATGCCGAGAACATCGGCGTCCGTCTCACCAGGGAGGCCGATCATGAAGTACAGCTTCACCTTGCGGTAGCCGTTCTGCATGGCCGTGCGGATGCCATGGAGCAGGTCGTCATCGGTTAGGCCCTTGTTGACGATGTCGCGAAGGCGCTGCGTTCCGGCCTCGGGGGCGAAGGTGAGACCCGCTTTCCTTGTGCCGCCCAGAATGTGGGCAATGTCTTCATCAAAGCGATCCACCCGCTGACTGGGCAGCTGAAGCGTGACGTTCTGATCCGCAAGGCGGTTGCGCAACTCAACTCCCACCGCCGGCAGCGCCAGATAGTCGCTGCAGCTCAGGGAGAGCAGCGAGAAATCGCTGTAACCGGTTTGTTTCATGCCGGTCTCCACGGCTTCGATCACGGCCTCCGGTTCCACATCACGAGCCGGACGCGTCAACATTCCGGGCTGGCAGAAGCGACAACCCCGGGTGCAACCGCGACGAATCTCCACTGTGAGACGGTCATGGACTGTTTCCACATGGGGCACAAGACCCATGGAGTAGTGGGGCATTGGCGTCGCCACACGGCGAAGAACCCGCGCTGGAACATCAGGGTGAAGCGGCTCAAGGGTCACCCCATCGGCGCCGGTTCCATAGAGCGCAGGCACGTAAACGCCGGGAACCTGGGCCAGATCGCGCAGCAATTGCGATCGAGTCAATCGATCCGCTTTGGCTTGTGCCACCACCAGACCGATTTCGGGCAACAGCTCTTCACCGTCACCCAGGGCGATGAAGTCGAAGAACGGGGCATAGGGCTCTGGATTGCTGGTGGCGGTGGGACCGCCAGCGAAGATCAGAGGAGGTGCTGCAGGATCACTCAGCGGCAAATCGCCCCGCTCAGCGGCGCGAATGGGCACCTGCGCCAGGTTCAGCATCTCAAGGATGTTGGTGGCGCCGAGTTCGTAACTGAGGCTGAAGCCCAGGATGTCGAAGGCTGGCAAGGGGCGACGGCTTTCCACCGCAAACAACGCCTGTGAGCGCTCCCGCAAGCGGCCAGCCAGATCGGCCGCCGGGAGATAGGCGCGATCACACAACTGCCCGGGAACGGCATTGAGGATCGAATAAAGAATGATGTGCCCAAGGTTGCTGGAGCCGACCTCATAGATCTCGGGGTAGGTGAGCGCCCAGCGAACCGACGCTGCCTGCCAATCCCGTGGTTCAACCCCTAACTCGTGCCCCATGTAGCGGGCCGGTTTGTTGATGCCGCTGTCCACCAGGGCATGGAAATCAACCGGGCAATCCAGGGATGAGACGACCACGTCGGATGTCCAGACTCCTGAGCTCATCGTATGGAGCTGCCGACACGGCAGGATGCCCCTCAGACATAGGTTCCGGTTCCGTGGTTCAGGTCAACGGCAATTACCTCAAGCTCAAGGCGGGCTACCTGTTCCCTGAGATCGGTCGGCGCGTCAAAGCGTTCAGCACTGCCAATCCCGACGCAGCGCTGATTCGCCTGGGCATCGGTGATGTCACGGAGCCCCTGCCGCTGGCCTGCCGTGAAGCGATGAAAACCGCCATCGATGCGATGGGAACCGCCGAAGGCTTCCACGGCTATGGCCCCGAACAGGGCTACGGCTGGCTGCGGGAGGCCATCGCCAAAAACGACTTCCAATCCCGAGGCTGCGACATCAGTGCCGAGGAAATTTTTGTTTCCGACGGCTCCAAGTGCGACAGCAGCAACATCCTCGACATCCTCGGCGAGGGCAACAAGGTGGCCGTCACGGACCCCGTCTATCCGGTGTACGTGGATAGCAATGTGATGGCTGGTCGCACCGGTGAAGCCGGAGAGATTGGTCGATATGCGGGACTGACCTACCTGCCGATCAGCGCGGACAACGGTTTTGCAGCGCAGATTCCCAGTGAACCGGTCGACCTGATCTACCTCTGCTTCCCCAACAACCCCACCGGTGCCGTCGCCACCCGGGAACAACTTCAAGCCTGGGTGAACTACGCCCGTGCCAATGGCGCGCTGATCCTCTTCGATGCTGCCTATGAGGCCTTCATCCAGGACCAGGAACTCCCCCACTCCATCTTCGAGATCGAAGGAGCCCGGGACTGCGCCATCGAATTCCGTTCCTTCTCAAAAAACGCTGGGTTCACCGGCACGCGCTGTGCGTTCACCGTGGTTCCCAAGGGGCTGAAAGGCAAAGCAGCCAACGGCGAAGCGGTGGAACTCTGGGGGCTCTGGAACCGACGTCAGAGCACCAAGTTCAACGGTGTGAGCTACATCATTCAGCGCGGAGCCGAGGCTGTTTACTCCGAAGCCGGTCAGGCGGAGGTGAAGGCCCTGGTGAACTTCTACATGGAGAACGCCGCGATCATTCGCCGCGAACTCAGTGCGGCAGGCCTCACCATCTATGGAGGCGAACATGCTCCCTACGTCTGGATCAAGACCCCTGAGGGCATGGACTCCTGGGGCTTCTTCGACCATCTGCTCAACAAAGCCAACGTGGTGGGTACACCCGGGAGCGGTTTCGGAGCCGCTGGCGAGGGGTATTTCCGCTTGTCCGCCTTCAACAGCCGCGCCAATGTGGACGAAGCCATGGCTCGCATCAAGGCACTGTGAGCCGCTACTTCTCCCTATTGGCTTTAGATTTCAAAGGCTTCGAATCAATGGTCATGGCGGTGGACTCTCCCAGCCAAAAACCAGGAGGTGCAGCTGTTCTGGACAAAGCGCCAGAGCGGGTTCGCAAGCGATCACCTCGCTACAAGGTGCTGCTGCACAACGATCCGGTGAATTCCATGGAATACGTGGTGGCCACCCTGCAGCAAGTTGTGCCTCAACTCAGCGAGCAGGACTGCATGGCCGTGATGCTGGAGGCCCACAACACCGGAGTGGGCTTGGTGATTGTGTGTGACATCGAGCCAGCTGAATTCTATTGCGAGACGCTGAAGTCCAAAGGGCTGACCAGCTCCATCGAGCCTGAAAACTAAAGCGATGCAGCAACCGCTGAACAGGTTCCTCCTGCTTCAGCCAGCCTGGCTGTGCACGGTTCTGTTCATTCCTCTGCTTTACGCACTGGGATGGCTCGCTGCCGTCCCGCTGACGCTGCTTGGCCTGCCAGCAGCTCAGGTCTCCCTGACCGGAACGCTGCTGAGTTTTGTGCTGTTCCTCTTGGTGATGCCCCGATGGGCAGCCCTGCGGTGGTCCGAACCTCGGCCTTGGAGACGGCTAGGGCTGATCGCTCGCAAGCCAAGGGCTCGCATCGATCACGTCATCTCACTTGGCATCGGATTGTTGATGTCCATTGCCCTCATCGGCTTGATTGTGAGCTTGCTTGTCTTCACTGGAAACGGTTCCTGGCGAGGGAATCTCGAGATCCAGGCCATCCTCAATTGCCTCCTCCTGGCCCTCGGCGTTGGCTTTGCTGAGGAACTCATCTTTCGTGCCTGGCTCTGGGAGGAACTCACGAGGATGCTCGGTCCCAGAGGAGGACTTCTCGGCCAGGCGGCGCTCTTCAGCCTGGTTCACACACGCTTCAACCTCGGCTTTGGGCCGATGCTGGGCTTGTTAACGGGACTCTTGCTCTTGGGGCTGATCCTTGCTCTGCTCCGGCTCCGTGATCAAGGCTCCCTATGGGGATGCATCGGACTGCATGGAGGTCTTGTGGGCGGCTGGTTCCTCGCTCACCAAAACCTTTTGATGATTGATCCAAATGCACCGATTTGGCTGGTGGGACCAGGGGGCCAGAACGCCAATCCTCTAGGCGGGATGGTTGCCCTACTGAGCCTAACGGCCATTGGCAGCCGCCTGATTCAAACAACAAAGCCAACTCACCCGCGCCAGTCGAAAAATTCAGCCCACGACGAACAACGATGCTGAAGCAAAAACTGCAACTGATTCGTCAAAGGCTGACCCATCGGCAGCCTCAGAACGTTGTGATTGTTTTTGCCGATCAGTGGCGAGGAACAGCGGATGTTGATCAGTGCCACACACCCACGCTGGACCGCTTCAAAAACCAGGGAATTAACTTTCCAAATGCGATTTCTGGCTGTTCACAATGCTCCCCGTACCGGGGATCATTACTGACCGGCCTCTACCCGCTCCAGCATGGCGTCCTGGTAAATGACGCTTGCCTGGACCCCCAACACAAGTCAATCGCCTCAGCCTTCAAGCGAAATGGCTATCAAACGGCATACATCGGCAAATGGCACGTTTATGGATCACCGACCGGAGGATTTGACCGAAGAAACTCACCAATCCCCCAGCAATATCGAGCAGGCTTTGATCATTGGCAAGGGAACGAATGCAACCACAGCTACAACCAATCACCATTCTTTTTGAATGATGATCAAGAACAGAAATTCTGGAAAGGATATGACGCCATAGCTCAAAGCCATTGTGCAGCAAAACTCATCAAAAAATTCGCACAAAATGAGCAACCATTTTTCCTCACCGTTTCATGGGGACCACCCCATGATCCGTACCATTCAGCGCCCCAGGAATACCAAGACTTATACACAAAATCAAACATCAAGATCCCTGAAAATGTTCCAAAGGAACATCACAACAAAGCGAGAGACCAATTGCACGGTTACTACTCCCATATTTCAGCCCTCGACGATTGCCTGAAAACAATCCTGCGGAGCCTCAAAAAAAATGATCTCGACAAAAATACCGTTGTTGTCTTCACATCAGATCATGGCGATATGATTTTCAGCCATGGCTTAACTAGAAAGTTATTTCCATTTGAAGAGTCTGTGCGTGTCCCGCTCGTCATCAGAGACCCAGGCAGCAAACATCGCGCAGGGCAACAATGCAAGGTACCGATCGATGCACCAGACCTGATGCCGACCCTGCTTGGATTGGCAAACCTGAAACAGGAAGATCATGTTCAAGGCCAGGACTGGAGTACGAGCATCCGAAACGAAAAACCTGAAAAAAACTCAGACGCGGGGCTCCTCAGCGCACCAGTGCAAGCAGGGCCACTTCAGCTGTACGGAGTACAGGCTTATCGCGGCGTGCGCACAAGCCAACACACCTATGTTCGCAACGAAGGCGGAGCCTGGCTTTTATTCGACAACATCAATGACCCCTTCCAGATGAATAACTTAATTCAAAACAAAGCAGCGAAGGGAATCAAGGACGACCTGGAGCAATTGCTTGAAATCAGGCTCAATAAACTAAACGACAACTTCGAGAGCAGCGATCAAATCATCGCGAAGCATCATCTCCAGCAGCATGTCGCCAAGACAGGCTTGGGTGGCCAAATACCATGGTCGTACCCCTGGGGAACACCAGAGCAGGTCAGCTAGACAGAAGGATCAACGAATTTATATCCCAAAAAACCAATATCTTCGGAGAAGATATCGGCAACAGCTTCAATCGCTTCGTCGTCAGGATAATACGCTTGAAAGGGCTGCCTTTTAGATCGGTTGGCATGGCCTGGCAACCGATCTTGAGTCAAACCAAGATCAGCAAAAATCTGCGCACAATCCTGGTTGAAAGCCTCCAATCGCCCAATTCGATCAACAAGAACAGATCCATCATGATCAAGTAAAAACCGCACCTGGGGCATCCACTGCACATGCTCTTTATGGCGAATCAATTCGAGGTAAGACTTAAATTCAGTCTCTGGAGTCATCCCCAAATAGTCCATCAAATCTGGCCTTTGCTGCATGTAGGCAAATTGAGAAACAGAGCGATCCCAGGGATTCCTCACAAAAGCAAACTTGTAATAGGCACTGAAAACATTAGGGCCCACCTCTTCACGAACCTGCCAAGCCAAGAGATGCTGCAGGCCGCCAGTCTGATATTTATTTTCAAACCGATTAACAAACCCCATCCAAAGGTCTTCCTCCGTACGACCTTTCTCTTTCGGCCAAATCACATCCTCAACAGATGTCCCACCACACTTAGGGATGTGAATAAAAATACATTTTTGCTCGTGAGAAATCACAACAACAGAATTGAGGAATCAGCGCACGGCCGTTGCCAAGGCAGCTCGGCCTGCCACAGGGGCTCGCAATGCTTCATGAAGCGCAGCCACTCCGTAATCCCTTTCGAGGAGTGACATCACTGTGCGACCGAAATCCGCAGGATTGCGATCAAAAGCCTCGAGACACACCCGGCCAAAGGTGCTCCCCATGGGCTCAGGGTTCCAGAGAAGCTTGCGCGCCGTCCACGGCATCATGCTCATCGGGTTGTAGCCCGGCTTGATCAAACCCTGATCAAACCCGTACTGCTCAAGGTGGGTGTGGGGCTGCAAGCCAATGAAAAAGATCGCTGGCTCGACCAAATCAGCGCCGAAAATGGCCTCCAGCTCACGGTGATAAGCCACGGTCTGACGGATCGTCTCCGGCCGCTCATCAATCACGTTGAAGGAGTAATTCACCGACACGTGATCGCGGAAGCCCGCATCCGCCAGCATCCGGCAACTCTCTAGAACGGTGCGAAGGTTGTAACCCATGCGCATCTTGCGAACGAGCTCTTGAGAGCCGGACGTAATGCCGATCTCGAAATAGCTCATGCCCGTCTCCACCATGAGCTGAGCCAATTCGGGGTCCAGATTGTCGGCGCGGATGTAGGCCGCCCAACGGATGCCGGTCAGTCCTTCAGCCTTGATCGCCCGCAGGAGTTCCTTGGCGTCTTCGATGTAGCGCCGCGCGGGAATGAACTGAGCATCAGTGAACCAGAAACCACGCACCCCGCGGTCGTAAAGCTGGCGCATCTCTTTCACCACCTCATCCACTGGGTTAAGGCGCACCTGCTTGCCTTCAACCACCGTGTAGACGCAATAACAACAGTTGTGAGGACAGCCGCGCTTGGTCTGAACTCCCACATAGAAGTCGCCACCTTCGAGGTACCAATCGAGCTGGGGCCAGATCGAAGCGATGTAGTCGTAATCACAGGCGGTTTTGGGCCGACTTTCCGGCTGCTCATGGATCAGGCCTGAACGTGGCTGCTCGCCAACGACGAAGCAACGCTCACCTTCAAGGGAATGACCTTGCAGCAACTTTTCCAACAGCGGCTCCCCCTCGCCAATTGAGACAACTGTTCCCTTGGGAAGCGACTTGCCGAGTTGCTCGTAAAAAACACTGACGGCACCACCGCCAAGAACAGCTCTCGCAGCGGGGTGATGGCATCTCGCACGCTTCAAGCCCTGACGCACCAAACGCTGATTTCGACGAAGTTCGCCGTAATGGCTGCTCATCAGTTGAAGCCCGCCCAAGGCTCCATGCAGACGCTTCAGTGGATTGCGTGCATAGAACACCTCGAACGAATTCTGGAGAGGGTTGCCTCCTCGCCCGTCGACTGGGGCATAGATCTGGATGTCTCTCCAGGAAAAGACGAGAAGCGTGGGCTTGAACTGGTCAACAGTGGCGTCCAGCACGCGATGGACATCCAGCACCGGCAGAGCCGCGAGGTCCAGAATGCGTTGGGGCGTCTCCGGAAAACACTTGTGCAGATGGTCAGCGAGATAAATCGGTCCGATCGGAAAGATCGGATTGCAGGGCAGCCTCACCAGCAACACCCGTTCTTGTTGTGGTGCCACGGCGGCTGCCATAGGGGTTTCGGGACGCTAACAAGCGCTGCAGCCAAGGGCGCTGAGACCCTCTTAACAACTGCTTCATAAAGCGAGCGACACACAGCGCAAACTTCCTTTACACTCCCGAGCAGGCAGGGCTTTCCTGCCCTTCCTTAAACCGTTCCTTCGGGAACATTTCTTTCCGTTCTCATGACCACCACCCTCCAGCAGCGCTCCGGCGC